>NZ_JBHJUK010000010.1:0-70851 GCF_042266225.1 Kitasatospora sp. NPDC056181 | reverse complement strand
TTTTTTTTTTAACCTCCGATTGGGGGCCCCGGGGGGGGGGGGGGGGGGGCCCATACGTTTTTTCGGTCTGGCGGGTGGGGGGGGGGTGGGGGGCGGGGGGCGCCCCCCCCCCCACCCCCGCGTCCCGGCCCGACACGGGCTCTCCCCAACTGGTGCTGTGGGGAGGATCTTTAACCACCCATTACGCGCAGCCCACTTCCCGCGGTGCCATGACAGGCGTCAGGCTTCACTCTGCTTCGCCGGGGCGCGCGACCGCGCGTGACCGGCCCTATGGGGAGGACCGCATCGTGCCCAAGAGGCAACGACGACGGCTGCTGATGTCCGCCGTCACGCTCACCGCGTTCGGACTGACCGCCACGCAGGCCCTGGCCGCACCCGCGCCGGCGGCGCCCGGCGCCAAGCCGGTGCCCGTCCAGCGCCTGACCGAGGCCGGCCAGAAGCACGCCCAGAAGATCCGGGACAAGGCCGCCGCCGGCCAGGCGTTCACCGCCAAGCCCAAGGCCGAGGGCGGCGGCGAGGACGAGGGCGACGAGGCCGAGAACTCCGCCGAAGGCACCGCGCAGTACACCGAGGCGCGCACCGCCCCCGGCGTCGTCGCGCCCGGCGCGTACGGCGCCGCCTGGGCGCAGCTCCAGTCGATGCCGCACACCGCCGGATCCTGGGACCACGTCACCGAGAAGCCGTACAACTCGGACGATCCGCGCTACCGCGACGTCAACTCCAACTCCAGCGGCGGCTCGGGGATGGTGACGGGCCGGATCACCGGCATCGCGGCCGACAAGGACGGTTACGTCTACGCGGGCGGGGCCAACGGAGGGGTGTTCCGCTCCCGCACCGGCGGTGGCCACTGGGAGCCGATCGCCGACAGGCTGCCCACGCTGTCCACCGGCACCCTGGACCTCGACGCGGGCGGCCGGCTCTGGTATGCCACCGGTGAGTCCAACACCGGTGCCACCTCGTACGTCGGTACCGGCGTGTACGTGCTCTCCGACCCCAGGCACGGTGAGTTCCAGCCGGGCAACCGGGTGGGCGGCGCCGAGCTGGAGTCGACCATCATCCACGCACTGCGGTTCGGCGGCGGCAAGGTGTGGGCGGCCACCAGCCGGGGGGTCTGGAGCCACTCCGCCACCACGCTGTCGGGCCCGTGGACGCTGGAGTTCGCGCCCAACCCGGAGTACCTGCCGGGTGGTTCGAAGGCCGGGGACCCGGCCGCGCCGTACAAGAACATCGCCAACGACGTTGCGATCGACCCCAAGGACCCGGACAAGGTCGTCCTGGCGGTGGGCTGGCGCAGCGGCGACACCTACAACGGCTTCTACAGCAAGGCCGCGGACGGCACCTGGCAGCGCGTCGGCCCCTTCGGCGACCTGCCGACGGATGCGGCGAACGTCGGCAACGTGACCTTCGCGCGCTCGGCGGACGGCTCGCGCTACTACGCGATCGACCAGTCCCCGGCGGTCATGGCGAGCGACCCGGACACCGGACTCAAGGGCATCTACGTCTCCAAGTCCGGTTCGCCGTTCGGCCCGTGGACCCAGATCGCGGACAAGGACAAGCTGAAGAACTCCGGCTCCGCGCTGCAGGACGCCGGCTATCAGCCCGGCATCCAGGCCTGGTACAACCAGTTCCTCCAGGTCGACCCGGCCAACCCTGACCATGTCTACGCGGGCCTGGAGGAGGTCTTCGAGACCACCGACAGCGGCACCACGTGGGCCACCGTCGGGCCGTACTGGAACAACGGCTTCCCGTGCTGGAGCATCGACCCGGCCAAGCAGACCGGCGACTGCTCGCCGACCACCCACTCCGACCAGCACGCCGTCGCCTTCGGCGGCTTCCAGGGCAAGGCCACCGTCTACGTCGGCAACGACGGCGGCATCTACCGGCGTCCGACCAACGGGCAGTTGGACGCGTACGGGCACGCCAAGGACTGGACGCCGCTCAACGACGGCACCATCGACACCCTGCAGTACTACTCGGTCGGCGTCGGAAAGGACCCGGCGGACCGCTCGGGCCGGGGCGTGATCGTCAGCGGCGGCCTGCAGGACAACGGCCAGTCGATCCTGCGCGCCCACGACAAGGTGATGGGCTCCAACTTCGGCGGCGACGGCGCGGACACCCTCGTCGACCCGGCCAACGGCTGCAACATCGCCGAGGAGTACGTCTACCTCGACATGTGGGTCACCCAGAACTGCGCGGTCAACGACGGCAGTTGGACGAAGGACCCGAGCAAGGCCACCTCCTACGAGGTCGCCCCGCCGGACAAGGACACCGGCGCGGCTCGCTTCATCGCCCCGATCACCAGCGACCCGAAGGACGGCAACACCTGGATCGCCGGCGGCCGGCACGTCTGGGTGCAGCACAAGGGCTACGCGATCCGCAGCGGCAGCGAGTGGACCTCCGCCTACGACCTCGGTGACGGCCACGTCGCCACCGCCGTCGCGACGGTCGGCGGCACGGTGTACGCCGGCTGGTGCGGGCCCTGCAACAACGTCGGCTTCAGCCGCGGCATCGCCGTGGGCAAGACCGACGGCACCGGCTGGCACCAGCTCGACCTGCCCGTCGACGGCACCCTGCCGAACCGGTACATCTCCTCCTTCGCGGTGGACGAGAAGGACGCCCGGCACGTCCTGGTCGCCTTCAACGGCTTCTCGCGGACCTGGACCGAGGGCCCCGGCGCGGGCGTCGGCCACCTCTTCGAGACCCGTGACGGCGGCGCCACCTGGACCGACATCTCGGCCAACCTGCCCGACGTCCCCGCAACCTCGGTCAAGATCCTCCCCAACGACGGCCTGGCGGTGGGCACCGACCTCGCCGCCTTCTACCGCGCCCCCGGCACCGGCGACTGGCGGATCCTCGGCCGCAACCTGCCCACCACCTCGGTTCAGCAGCTGAAGACCGGCCCCGACGGCAAGCTCTACGCCGCCACCTTCGGTCGCGGCATCTGGTCCTTCGACCTGCGCCGCCTCGGCCACGGCCGCTACGACGAGACGGACGACTGATCCGCTGGTCGCGGTGACCACCCCGCTGCCCGGCCCGCTGCCCGGCCCGCTGCCCGGCCCGCTCGCCGCGACCGAGCCGGGCAGCGTCGTCGGAGCCGGTTGGGCTGGGGGAGGGGAAGACCGGATGCACCGACAGGCCGGCGGACGGCACGCCGTCGGCCTGTCGGCTGGCGAGTGGGGAGGCGGAGCGCTGTGGGCCGGTCGCTGCGCAACCGGGTGGTCTCCCCCTGGGCCTTCGGCGCCGCCTTGATCAACTGGAGGTCGAGGCGGCCATGGCGGCTGGATCCGGGGTTCTTGACGGGCAGTTGGCGGGGTGTCGGCCCCCCGGCCTCAGGATGACACCTCGTAGCAGGTCGCGATCGCGGTGGCGCGGTTGTGCAGGGAGTCCCGCAGCCACTGCGGGGCCAGGGCCTCCGCGCTCGTGGCGAGCTGCCACAGCGCCCATTCGGCGTGTCGCGCGTCCTGGAAGGTCACCTCCAGCCGCAGCCGGCCGTCCGGGTCGGCCTCCTCGGCGAGGACGGCCAGCGCGGTGCCCACCAGGTCCTCCCGCCGCGCCTGGTCCACCCGTACCAGCACGGTGACCTGGTCGCCGCCGGTCCGGAACCGCCTGCTGCGTTCCTGCCAGGCCCGGTCCAGGTCGACCCGTTCCGGTCGCTGTGCCGGTTCGTCGAGTTCCTCGGCGGCCAGGATGCGGGACAGCCGGTAGGTGCGGTCCGCGCCGCACCTCGTGGCCAGCAGGTAGCCCTGGTCGCGCACGGTGACCAGGCCGATCGGGTCCACCGTGCGCCACTGCGGGGGCTGGTCGACGGCCGCGTAGTGGATGCGCAGCCTGCGCCCGGCGAACACCGCGCGCAGGACCGCGGCCACGATGGCGTCGGGCACCTCCTCGACGACCAGCCGACGCGAGAGGAGGTCGGTCTCCGGGTCGATGAGCAGTCGCTGAGCCGCGCCGGCCGCGGTGTCCCGATAGCCGGCGGGCAGCGCGTCAACCACCTTGAGCATCGCCGAGGCGAGCGCCGAACCGAGGCCGAACGCCTGTGCGCCGCGCCGCGATCCGGCGACCAGCAGAGCAAGGGCCTCGTCGTGGTTCAGTCCGGTGAGCTCGGTCCGGAAACCGGGCAGCAACGCGAAACCGCCGTGCCGGCCGCGTTCGGCGTAGACCGGGACACCGGCTGCGGACAGCGCGTCGATGTCGCGCAGCACGGTGCGGGTGGACACCTCCAGTTCGCGGGCCAGCGTGGCCGCGGACAGCCGGCCGTGCTGCCGCAGCAGCAGTACCAGGGAGACCAACCGATCGGCGCGCACGCGAAAACGCTACCGGAATACACGACACCACGATGTCGTGAATCGTTGCGAGGCTTCAGCACAACAGGCCCATCGCACACGAGAGGTGACCCGCATGGCACACGCCATCGTCAATCCGGACGGCTTGCACGACCCGGTCCCGTTCGGCTACAGCCACACCGCCACCGTCCCCGCAGGTACGGAACTCGTGCTTGTCGCGGGCCAGTACGGATCGGGCCCGGACGGCGCCGTCGTCTCCACCGACTTCGCCGAGCAGGTGAAGCAGGCGTTCCGCAACGTCGGCGTCGCTCTTGCCGCCCACGGGCTCGACCTCAGCCACGTCGTGCAGCTCAGGACGTACGTGGTGGACCATGACGTCAGCAAGCTCGGACCGATCGCCGGGGCCGTGCAGGAGGGTTGGGGTACGAAGCCGCCCACGCAGACGCTCATCGGTGTCGCGAGCCTGGCCGCGCCTGACGTGCTGTTCGAGGTGGAGGCCGTCGCCGCCCGGCGCTGACGTCGCCGCCCGGCGCTGCCCGGCGCTGCCCGGCGCTGCAGCGCCGGGGTGGCGCGGCAAGGTGAACGGGCGTCATCGGACGCGAAGCTCCGGAGCGGCGCGTCGCTCTGGCGAGAACCCGTCCCGTAGGCGAGCGCACGCGGCTCGCCTACGGGCGTCGGCGGCGAAGGGGTTGGCGCCCTGTCCGAGTCAGGCAGGTCGCGGTGGTCGACTGTTTCCTGCCAAATTGGTCTCTACCATTGCCTCGAATCGGGGATTCCGGAAGGCTCGCAGCCGAACGCCGGGACGCGGACTCCGGCGTGCTCGCCCAAGGGGAGGAAGACAGCGACATGGCACTGCGCAAAGCGGTTTCCACCATGGCCCTGGCCGGACTGCTGACGGTTGCGGGCGGCCTGATGGCCGCCCCCGCCGCCCAGGCGTCCACCACGAGGACGACCGGATACACCTACATCGGCATGTACCCGAGCGGCGCCGCGTGCGACGCCGCCGGCCGGGCCTACGTGACCCGCGGGGAGGCGGTCACCTACTTCTGTGACGTCGCCCCGAACACCGCCCGCCTCTCCGTCCTGTTCTACTGACCGGCCGGATGGACGCCGGGTGGCCCTGCCCGGCGTCACCCCGGCGCTCACCTGGGCGTCCACGCCGAGACCGTCGGCCTGGAACGTCAAGGGCGCAGGTCGGGGCGGTGGGGAAGGAGCGGAGCCGGTGCCGGCTGGCGGGAGGCACGTGCTCGCCACCGGCCGAGACCTGCCGCCGCCGCGATGGTGAAGGGCAGGCAGACCTTGTAGAGCGCCACGCCGGTCAAGATCTCGGCGGCACCGGGCGCGCTCGCGCAGAGCTCGATGGAGGCCGTGCAGTTCACGAACCTGGCGCCCAGCGTCCCGGCCACGAGCACCACGGCCAGTGCGGTGATCTGACCGAGCGCGGCGTGCGCCACCCGGAGCTCGGGCGCCCGCAGCCCGGCGCCGATGCCTGCGATCACCTGCGCCAGTGCCGCGCAGAGGTAGACGGCGCCGCCACCCGCGGCGGCACCGTCCTCGGTGCCGTTCACCGCCATGACCTGGAGCACCGCGGCGAGCGCCGACGCCGACAACCCGACGAGCAAGCCGAAGCCGACCGCCGCGGCGGGTTCGGCGGCGGGCAGGCTCGGCTGCCGGTGGGGCGCGGCCACGTCGAGCACCACAGGCGCCCGGTGCGAACCCCGTCTGACGAACAGTCGTCCAAGGGCCGGGGTGACCACCGGAGTCAGCGCGAGCCCGAGGACGAGCAACACCATCCGGACCGAGGCCAGATCGGTGACGACGGTCATGACGACGGTGGCCAGCAGGACCACCACCGCTGAGGCGCCGGGCAGGATCAGGGCTTCGATGAAGCTGGCCCATATGGGCACTTGCAGAACGATCTTCAGCCATATGGTGACCACCACGCTGCCTGCCGCGGCGCCGACCGCGAACGTCGCCAACGGTCGCCGGCTCGCGGCGCCGACCGGCAGCCAGGTCCTGGCGATCAGGGCGAGCCACCGGACCACCAGCCAGCCACTGAGCGCGACCAGCACCATCCAGAGCACGACAACCGCGGAGACCGGCCCGCGCAGCGCCACGTCGGCGTCCGCGCTCTGCCGCCTCGACGTGGTGAAGCCGAGGACGAGGCCGCACGCGAGGCCCCATCCGACGGCTGCGGACCGCATCGGCAGGCCGTCGACGAAGGTTCGTACGGCGTCCCGCCACAGGCTCGCGCTGAGGCCGGTGGCGAGAAGTACTCCGCTCAGGGCTGCTGCGACCGGGGTCGCGGTGGAGATGCCGAGCAGGCCGACGCTGAGTGCGATGAGCGCGTCGTAGGCGAGCGTGACGGCCAGGCCCATCCCCAGGGCCTCCCAGAACCCCGTCCGGACCAGTACGCGTGAGTCCTCCACGGCTGCCAGTCGCGCCTGCACCGGGGGGTGTACGGCGAGCAGCTGCCGGAGCCGGCCGCCCGGCGGCCGGCTCACAGGCCGTCTGAACACCTGGGCCAGTTCGGCCCGGCCGGTCTCGCTCCCGGCGGCCCGCGCGTCCGCGTGCAGTTCGCGGCTGCGGAGCACGGCGTTGCGGGTGAAGGGGATCAGCGCCCCCAGCAGCAGCAGTTGCCCGAGCTCCTGCGTGGCTCTCGCCCGGTCGATCCCCCCGGCCGGCCCGAGAGCGAGGACGAACACCAGCATCGGGATGAGCGGCAGCAGTACGGTCGCCGCGAACACCCGCCACACGGCAACCGTGACGAAGGTGATGTCCAGGTCGCGGTTGCGCAGGTGCGCAAGTTCGTGTCGGACGACACTGCGAAAGGCCTGCGGGTCACGGGAGAACAGCGCGAGCATGCCGCCGCTGAGCACGATGTACCGTCGGCCCGGGCGGCCGAAGGCGAGGCCGGAGGCCGTCGGGTCGAGGGCGTCCACCAGGTAGTGGACGTGTTCCCCGACCCCGGCCAGGCGGCGCAGTTCGTCCAGGCAGGCGCCCAGGCCGGCCAGCCGCGCGTCGGGGAGCGGCCGCAGGTGGCGGCGGCGGATCCGCCAGAGCGGTGTCCACCAGTAGCAGGCCAGCACCAGCAGCCAGAACACCGCCAGGGCCGCGAGACCGGCCCAGGGGGAGAACCCGTCGGGGGAGTGCGGGCAGCTCTCCAGCTGCCAACGGTCCGAGTCGAAGATGCCGGAGCCCGAGGAGCCGGCGCGTTGCGCGGCCTCGGCGGCCTGACGGCGGGTGCAGTCGTCGGTCGCGGTCGACTGCCCGTCCTCCCCACCGAGCCCGAGCAGGTGGCCCGTCAGCAGCGGGCCGAAGTCGGTCACGGCGGCGGACGCCGAGACGATGAGCAGGGCGAACCGGGAGACCGTGCCGGAGGGCACGGCGAACGGGTTGGGACGCGGGTGGGGGCCGGGCCCTGCCGTCATTGTTGCTCGTCGTGCGCCTCGGACCGGGTGACGATGCCGCCGACGATGGCGTCGGCGATCAGCGCCGCCGAAGCGTCCGGCACCTGCGCGTCCTTGGCGCGACGGTAGGCCAGTTCGCGCAGCTCGGCGATCTGGTCCGCCGACAGCCGTGGCAGCGGTACACCGGCCGGCGCGGCGGCGGCGGTGGAGCGGCGCCTGAACCACCCCCGGGTCCGACGAGCCGCACCCTGGACCAAGCGCTCGGAGTAGTACTGGCTGAGTTGCTTGAGGACGTCGACGGTGACGGTCAGGGCGGCTGTGCTGATCAGGACCAGCGCGGCGTCGCCGCCGAAGCCGAGTGGCTCGTCCTTCCTGGCGGTGCGACGGGCGCGCTCCGAGCCGGCGAGGAAACCGGCGGCCGTGAGCTCGAAGAAGGGGAGTTCGTCGGCTGCGGTCCGGGCGACGGCGGAGCGTGCCAGCGATGCGACGAGCTCGTGATCGTCTTCCCAGTCCATGGCACCCCAGTTCGACGAATCTCCACGGCCCGCCCAGTATGCCGAATGGATCGGGAGGCCGAGAAGGTTTCTGACAACACGTCAATTGGAGTGCGTACCACCGGCCGACACCGAAACGTCAGGCCCGGGCGTCGTCCTCCGTCCCGCCCCGCGCGCCCTCCGCGTACCGCCGGGTCGGGGCCCGGACCGTGCCCCGTGACGGTGTTGTCGGCGGAGCGGACGGCACGGCGACCTCGTCACGGGGAACGGGGCAGCGCGGGGGTGCGGTGCGATGATGTCCGGCATGACGGACTCGGGCACCGCCGGTGACGGCGTGATTCTGGACGACCTGTTGCGCGACGCCGCTGCCGACGCGGCCGGAGCGTTGTGGCGGCTGACCGGTGAACAGCGCCAGCTCGATGCCAATGTGGTGCGACTGCGGCCGGACGCCACCGTCCCCGAGCACGTCGAGCCCGATCTGGACGTCCTGGCCGTGGGACTCGCCGGCGAGGGGACGCTGCGCTGCTCAGGCGCCGACCACGACCTGCGGTCCGGTGCCGTGCTCCTGCTGCCGCGCGGCGCGGTGCGCGGCGTCTCGGCCGGCCCGGACGGCGTCGTCTACCTGACGGTGCACCGCCGCCGCCCAGGCATGACCGTCCGTACGCGCCCCTGATCAGGGGGCTCTGCCCGGCCGCGCGGGTCGCGGACGCGCGGGCCCCGAGGGTGACGGACCTCCCGGACGCCACCACCTCGTGGAGCGCCTCCGTCCTCTCGTCGACCGGAGTGCCCTCCCGGTCCGCCGACGGCGTCCGGCGCCCCGTCGTCCGTCCGATTGACGGAGGCGTTCATCGTTTGTCTACCGCGCTCGCCCATGATCGGTCGCACAGGGCGCCCCGTACGTTCACGGGCGCGAGACCACGAGAGAGGTACACGGGGACATGAAGGCGACGAAGGTGCTGCGGCACATGGCCATCGGCATGGCGACCGGCGCGCTGGCGCTGGCCGGAACGCTGGCGGGGGCGGGGAGCGCGCAGGCGGCGTACAACCCGACCACCCACACCATCTGGGACGACGAGCCGCTCTACCCGGGCTGGCACGTCGACTCGTACACCACCCAGCTGGTCATGCAGTCCGACGGCAACCTGGTCATCTACCAGAACGGCAAGGGTGCGGTCTGGGCCAGCTACACCGTCGGCTGCGGCTACAAGGCCGTCATGCAGACCGACGGGAACCTCGTCGTCTACGCCGCCGACGGTCACCCCTGCTGGAACCTCGGCACGTACGGGCACCCGCACGCCAAGCTGACGGTCAACGACGCGGGCAGCGTCGTCGTCTACTGGGACGGCGACAGCGGCCGGACCCCCCACTCCAACACGCCCACCTCCGTGGCCCTGTCGTCCGACCTGTACTAGCCACGGGCGCGCCCCCGCGCCGCGTTCCGGCCGGCCGGGGTCATCCGCGGGCGAGCCACCCGACCAGGTCGGCCACCGACCACTGCGGCCGGGCCGCGAGGCGGGTGGCCGCCGTGCGCAGCAGGACGGGCAGGTGGCCGCAGAGGCCGGCCACCTCGGCCACCGCGGCGGGATCCTGACGGATCCGGTCGCCGCCCGCGATCCGGGCCAGCAGCTCGTAGGCGTCGTGCGGCTCCAGCGGTCCCACCACCAGCCGCACGGCGTCCGCGGGCAGCGTCCCCGGCTCCGGTCCGGCCACCGCCGCCGCGCAGCCCGGGACCCCGGGCAGCAGCGGCGCGGGGTCGGGCACGCCGTCGAGCACGACCAGCACCCGCCGCCCGGTGAGCGCGGCCCGGTAGCGCGCGGACAGCTCGTCCGGGCCGGCGCCCTCCGCCGGCCACTCCCCGAGCGCCCGCAGGAACCCCGCCAGCGCCGGGCCGGGTTCGTCGCCGCTCGCGTACAACTGCCCGTCCGGGAAAGCATCCTGGACGACGTGGGCCACGTGCACCGCCAGTGCCGACGTGCCGCTGCCCGCCGGGCCCGACAGGCCCAGGACCGGCGCGCCGTCGCCCCGCAGTACCCGCTCCGCCTCCCGCACCAGCGCCGCCCGCCCGACCAGGTCGGGGATGTCCGGCGGCAGTTGGCACGGCCGCGGCAGCCGCCGCGCCGGCACCGGCGCCTCCCCGCGACGGATCCGGCCGGCCAGCTCGACGAGCGCGGGCGCCGGTTCCAGCCCCAGCTCGCGGTCCAGCCGCTCGCACAGAGCCCCGTAGGCCGCCAGCGCCTCAGCCGTGCGGCCGCAGCGATGCAGTGCCAGCAGGTGCAGCCGCTGCACCTCCTCGTCGTGCAGGTGACCGGCCGCCAACGCGTCCAGCGCGGGCAGTGCCTCGGCGTGCCGTCCGAGCGCCAGGTCCAGGTCGTGCAGCGCCTTCACCGCCGCGAACCGCCCCGCCGCCAGCCGCCCCCGGGCGCGCTCGGCGAAGACGCCCGGCACGCCGTCCAGCGCGCAGCGCCCCTCCCACGCCCCGAGCGCCTCCGCCAGCCGGGCGCGTGCCCGCACCGGGTCCCGCTGACGCAGCGCGCTCGCCTGCGCCACTCCGTCCTCGTAGCGGAAGAGGTCGACGGTGCCGCGCTCCACCCCCAGCCGGTAGCCGCCCGCCGCCGCCACCAGCAGCCCCGGCTCGCCCAGGGCGCGGCGCAGCCGGTGCGCGTGGGTGCCGATCTGGCCCGCCGGGTCCTTCGGCCAGCGGGCGTCGTCCTCGCCCCACAGCCCCTCGACCAGCCGTTCCGTGGGCACCAGTTGGCCCGGGGCGAGCAGCAGGGCGGCGAGCACGGCCCGCTGCTGCGGCCTGCCGAGATCGAGCTCACGGCCGTCGCGCCGGGCCCGCAGCGACCCCAGCACCCGGAAATCGAACCCCATGCCCCCACCCCCGAAGCCATGAGCCGTCGGTGCACAATCTGTGCGAAGCATAGGTGACCGGGGTATGGGGGCGTCACTGGCCGTACACACATGGCGGGATCCCGGCGCCGGACGACTCTTGAGGGACGGTAGATGGCTGACATGGGGGGCTCCGGGCTGCGGTTCGGACTGCTGGGACCGGTGCGTGCCTGGTACGGGGAACGGGAGCTGGAGCTGGGCCGGCCCCAGCAGCGGGCCGTGCTCGCCGTCCTGCTGGACGCCGGCGGGCGGACGGTCGCGACCTCGGTCCTGGTCGAGGGCGTGTGGGGCGGCGCCGAGCCGGCCGACCCGCGCAAGGCCGTCCAGCTGGCCGTCTCCCGGTTGCGCGCCGCGTTCCGGCCGTACGCGGGGGACGATCCTCGGCGGATGCCCCTGGCACGGGTCGGCGACGGTTACGCCCTGCGGGTGCCGGAGGCCGAGGTGGACGCGGCCGCCTGGGAGGCGCTGCTGGCCGAGGCCGAACGGCTGCGGGAGGCCGACGCGCCGCCGCAGGAGGTGCGGGAGGTGCTGCGGAGCGCCCAGCGGCTGTGGACCGGCGAACCGCTGGCGGGACTGCCCGGGCCGCACGCCGAGGCGGTCCGGGCCCGCCTGGCCGAGCAGCGGATCTCGGCCAAGGAGGCGCAGCTCGGGCTGGACGCCGAACTCGGCGACCGCACCGACCTGACGGCGGAGGCCGCCGCGCTGGCCCTGGAGCACCCGGGCCGCCCCCGGCTCACCGCCGTCCTGATGCGCGCCCTCTACCAGGCGGGCCGCAAGACCGAGGCGCTCGCGGTGTACGAGGACGCCCGTGCCGCACTCCCGCCCGGTCCTCCTGGCCCGCCCGGCCCGCCCGGTCCGCCCGGCCTTCCTGGCCTTCCCGGCCTTCCCGGCGAGGACGGCCCGGCGGCGTTGCAGCTGCGCATCCTGCGCGAGGACCCCGCCCTGCTGCCCACGGCTGCCGCCACCGGCGCCGACGCCGCCGATCCGGCCGCCGACAGCTGGCAGGTGCCCGACCAACTCCCCTCCGGAATCGCCGACTTCACCGGGCGATCGGAGGAGGCCGAGGTCCTCGCCGACCGCCTCGCCGCCGCCGGCGGGCGGGCCGTCGTGGTCTCCGCCCTGGACGGCATGGGCGGCGTCGGCAAGACCACCCTCGCCGTCCACGTGGCCCGCCGGATGCGCGGCCGCTTCCCCGACGGGCAGCTCTTCGCCGACCTGCGCGGCGCCGACGACGCCCCGCCCGACCCGGGCACCGTGCTCGCCGGCTTCCTCCGCGCCCTCGGCGTGGCACCCGCCGAGATCCCGCCGGACACCCGGGAGCGCAGCGCCCTCTACCGCTCGTCGCTCGCCGGGCGGCGGGTCCTGGTCGTCCTCGACAACGCCGCCACCCCCGGCCACGTCGAACCGCTGCTGCCCGGCTCGGCGGGCTGCGCCGTCCTCATCACCAGCCGCCACCGGCTCGGCGGCCTCGCCGGCGCGCACCACATGCGGCTGGACACCCTGCCGCCCGGGCAGGCGCTCGAACTGCTCACCCGCATCGTCGGAGCCGAGCGCACCGCCGCCGAACCCGAGGCCGCCGAGGAGATCGTCCGGGCCTGCGGGCTGCTGCCGCTCGCCGTCCGCATCGTCGCCTCCCGGCTCGCCGCCGACCCCTCGCTCACCCTGGCGGCCCTCGCCGAAGGGCTGCGCCGGGAACACCGGCTGGCCGAACTCAGCGACGGCGAACGGACCGTGGAGGCCAGCTTCGCCCTCTCGTACCACCGCCTCGACGCCGAACTCGCCCGTGCCTTCCGGCTGCTGGCCCTGTCCGACGCCCCCGACGTCCCGCTGGCCTGCGCCGCCGCGCTGCTCGACCGCCCCGAGGCCGAGACCGGCGAGCTGCTCGAAACCCTCGTCGACCTCAACCTCCTGCACTCCCCGCGCTTCGACCGCTACGGCTTCCACGACCTCGTCCGCGCCTACGCCCGCGGCCGGCTCGCCGCCGAGGACGGCGCCGCCGAACGCACCGCCGCCGCCGGCCGGCTCACCGACTTCTGCCTCGCCACCGCCCGCAACGCCGACCGCGCCGCCCGCAAGGCCGACCCGGTCGAGCTCAGCCTGCTCGGCGTGACCGTCCACTCCCCGGGGCGGGACTTCGCCGACGGCGCCGAGGCGGTCCGCTGGACGCGCGAACAGGCCGAGGTGCACGCCGCCGCCATCGCCCTGAGCTGCGCCGACCCGGCGCTGCCGCTCGACCGCGCCGCCGAACTCGCCGACCGGATGGGCGCGGTCCTCGCCGAGCGCACCCAGACCACGGTCATCGCCGACCTCGCCGAGCGGCTGGCCCGGGAGGCCGCCGCGCGCGGTGACCACGGCGCACTCGCCCTCGCCCGGTACCTGCGCGGCGCCATGCTCTGGCACGTCAACCGCTACGCCGAGTCGGAGGAGGAGATCCGCCGGGCCGTCGAGCTCTGCACGTCCGAGGCGACCGAGCGGGTGCTCGCCAAGTCCCTGCTCACCCTCGGCGGCAACGCCCGCATCCACGGCCGCTACGCCGAGGCCGCCGAGCACGCCGGCCGCGCCGCGCACCTGTTCCGCCGACTCGGCGCCGAACGCTCCGAAGGCAGCGCGCTCGGCGAGTTCGCGTTCAGCTGCGCCCACACCGGCCGGCTCACCGAGGCCCGGGAGGCGGCCGAGCGCTGCGCCCGGCTGATGAGCGGCTCCGGACCGGTCTCCGCCGCGACCGGCCGCTACTACCTCGCCAGGGTGCTACGGCTGTGCGGCGACCCGGAGGAGGCGCTCGCCCATGCCGCCGGTGCGCGCGAGGAGTTCGCCGCCCTCCAGGTCACCGTGTTCGAGGCCGCGGCCGGCGACCTCGCCGCCCGCATCCACGCCGAGGCCGGCCGCTGGCTGCTCGCCCTCGACGCCGCCGAGGCGGTCCTCCCGCTCGCCCGCCGCACCAGCGCCGCCCTGGAGGCCGCTCTGCTGCGCACGCTCGGCACCGCGCTCACCGGTCTCGGCCGCCCGCGCCAGGCCCGGGCCTGCCTGGCGGAGGGACTGGAGGTGTACGGGCGACTGGGCCTCGACGAGGAGGCGGCGCAGGTCAGAGAGCTGCTGGCGGCCCTGGAGTAGGGCGCCGGGGGCGGGCGGGGGCGGGGGCGCTGGCGGGGGTGAGTGCGAGGGCGTACGCCCGGCGCGCGGCAGGGTGTGGGCAGGACATGCCGAAGGACGCGACGACGGCCCCGACCCCGCCGCCGCGCCCGTCCATCGCTTGTCCACCGGGCGTCCATAGCGTGGCGTCCAGAGGGGCCGACCGGCGCGGTACCAGGCCGGTCGGCCCCGACGGAGGACGGGGGAACCGGCGTCGCCCACCCGGGCGGCGCGCACACGGTCCAGCCTCCGACGTTCGACACGACGGGAGAACACGAAGTCATGCTGGACACCTTGATGACGGGTCGGCCGGTCTCGGCGGACCCCTGGTCCGTCCCGACGCCGCCGCGGGCGCCGTCCCTGCCGCCCGCGGGCTCCGCCGAACACCGGGACGGCCCGAGGTTCTCCGTCCTCGGCCCGCTCACCGCCTGGAACGGGGACGCCGAGGCGGATCTCGGCCAGCCCCAGCAGCGGGCGCTGCTGGCCGCCCTGCTGATGCAGGAGGGGTCCTACATCGCCACCGGCCGGCTGGTGGACGCCATCTGGGGGGACGGCGCACCGGTCACGGCGGAGACCATCGTCCGCACGTACGTCTACCGGTTGCGCCGGGCGCTGACCTCGCCGGGCGGCGAGCCGCGTTCCGTCATCGGCTCGGTGACCGGGGGATACGTCCTCAGGCTCCCGTCGGCGGCGCTGGACCTCGGCGCCTTCCGCCGGTCGCTGGAACTCGCCCGCACGGCCAGGGAATCGGGCGACCGGGCCGCCGAGGTCCGGCACCTGCGCGAAGGGCTCGGCCTGTGGCGGGACACGATGCCGCTGGGCGGCGTGCCGGGCGAGCACGCCGAGCGCTACCGCACCCACCTGAGCGACCTGCGGCTCTCGGCCCTGGTCATGCGCCTCGCCGCCGAACTGGCCCTCGGCAGGCTCGATCCGGCGGTGGCCGAGCTGTCCGGCCTGGTCGCCGAGCACCCGCTGGACGAGCGCCTCCGCGCGCTCTTCATGACCGGCCTGCACCAGAGCGGCCGGCGCGCGGAGGCGCTGTCCACCTACCACGAGGCCCGGGCGGTCCTGCGGGACAGGCTCGGGATCGACCCGGGCGGACACCTGCGGCGGGCCCACGCGGAGGTCCTGCGCGACGATCCGGTGCCGCGGTGAGCGAGCTGCTGCGCAGGGGTCCCGGTGAGCGCCCCCGGCCGGGGAACCGGGGCCCTGCCGCGCCCGGAGGCCCGCCTGACCTCGGGTGATCGCCGCCCGCTACTCTGCCGCGGTGACAGAGATACTGATGAACCGTTATCGCCCCGCCCTGGAGCGGCTGCTGGAGCCCGGCGAGCAGTTGCTCGACGTCGCGACGGTGGTACCCGTGGCGGGCGCCAAGGGCGTCGGGCACGGTGTGGGCGCAAAGGTCGGCAACGCGCTGGGGCAGCTGGGCGGCGTGTCGGGAGGCACCGGCAGCCTGGCGGACGGCTTCCCCACCACGCAGGGCGGCACGATGGTCAGGCTGCTGGTGGTCACCGACCGCCGGACCGCAGTCGTTGCGACGCTGGACGTCCGCAAGCCCGGCCGGCTGCTGTGGCACGTGCCCCGGAACTTCGTCGCCCGGATCGAGCGCCGCCCGAGGTGGCAGGCGATGGCCCGGTTCCGGCTGCACTTCGTCGACGGCTCGGCGGCCTCGATGTACACCGCGCGGCGCCGCACCATCGAGTCCCTGGCCGACCACCTCGGACGGTGACCGGAGGCTCGTCGGGCGTCCGAGCCCTGCCGAGGCCGGATGTACTCCCTCGGAGGGGGTGCCCCGGGCGGCGTGGCACGGATGCCGCCGGTGGGCCGGAGCCGAGCCGGCGGGGCCCCGGTGCCGAGGCGTGTGCCCGGATGGTGGTGGCGCGCCCGGGCAGGGGCTCGGCCGGAGCGCGGACCCCGGTTACAGCGCGGACCCCGGTTGCAGCGCGGATCCCGGTTACAGGAGGACGAGCAGCTTGGTGTCCGGCACCAGCTTCCGGTTGACGGAGGTCGACTGGACGAACACGGTGTACGACGGGTTGTCGCCCGGCTTCACGGTGGCCTCCGACTTCGGCAGGCCGAGGAGCTGGCGGGCGGCCGGGCCCGAGAACACCCTGCCGGTCATCCGGCCGGTGGCCGGGTCCTTCTCGGCCACGGCGAGCTGCTTGTTGCCCTGGATCTTCTCGCGCTTGGACAGCTCGTAGAAGGCGCAGCCGGTCTTGTACGGGTGGCCGGCGCTGGTGACGAATTCGCGGATCGGCAGCTGCTGGTCGACCGGGATCAGGATGTACTTGCCGGCGTCCAGGGCGTCGAGGTTGGCCTTCACCTCGGTGGCGCTGAGGTCCTGGCCCATGGTGAACAGGTTCCTGGTGCCGCGCACGCCCTGTTCGCGGCCCCGGAGGAAGCTCGTCGCGGCCGTCTTGACGGTGCCGATGGCCTCCTCGACGCCCTTGCTGGAGTCCGCGTCCCAGATCGCGATGTTGCCCGCGGGGAAGCCGTACTCCTGGGCGGTGCGCTTGGCCAGGGAGTTCGGGACGAGGATCGCCGAGGTCCAGTGGTCGGGGAGGTCGTCCATGGCGCCCTGGATGCGGTCCATCCACGTGCGCAGCACGGTGCTGCCCTTGCGGGAGGCCATGCGGGTGTGCATCTGGCCGGTCTCGGAGTAGCCGGAGGCGTTCTCCTCGCCGTCGGTGACGACGACCTGGAGGAAGGAGTGCTCCCCGTACCCCTCCCAGATGTTCTTGAGGTCGTCGATGGACTTCACGGCCGACTCGATCAGCGCCGTGGCGCCGTTGTCGACCCCGTAGAGGCCCCGCAGGGACGGCAGGTGCTTGACGTCCATGTCCCAGACCAGGTTCTGCACCTGGTGGTCGAAGGCGTAGAGGCTGATGCGGGTCTCGTGGCCGAGTCGGTCGGACTCCTCCTGGAGGCCCTTCACGAACTCGTCCACCACGCGGACGAGCTGGGCCTCGTGCTGGCGCATCGAGCCGGACTTGTCGACCACGAGCGAGACGTGGTTGACCTTGTGCTTGATCCTGTTCGAAGACATGGTTCCACCCTTTTCCAGCGCTTTTTCGACGCCGTTTCCGACGCCTTTTCCGGCGCCCCCTCCAACGATGTCTCCACACTACGGTGAGGCACTGACAGTCCGTCCGACCTGCGGATTCATGGGTGCCGACCGCCGCCGACCGCCCATTTGGCAAGACGACGGGTGCTGACGGACGGACAGTCGGCGGTGCGGGTCGGACAGCGCCTTCTCCTTGGTTTCTCCGGGGAGCGGGAATTTGCGAAGGGCGCCGGAATTCCGATTACCGCGCGCTCGGAACGACACCCCCCGCCGGACGGTTCTTCGACGCCTTCCGGGAGGTGGACGTCGACGGCCTGCGGGAGCTGCTCGCGGCCGACGTCCAGCTCGTCGCGGACGGTGGCGGCAAGGCGCCGCAGTGGGCCGGCGGCCTCCACGGCTCGGACCGGGTGGCCGGGGTGCCCGCCGCCGTCCGAGGGCGGTGCGGGCCCGGCGCCGTCGCGGACGGGCCGGGCGCCCGCCCTGGCTGATCCTCCAGTCCGGGCGGGGAGGAGTGGTGCCCGAACCCACTCGTCCCCGCCTGCGGGCGTTGCTTCAATCGCCGTACTGAACGGTCTCGGGACGGTGGTTGCAGGTGGACCTGAACACGGTGGTGGAGATGCGCGACGCGCGGCGTCGCGGCACATGGCGGCCCGGGGACGCCTGGCTCGGCGGCGGGACGTACCTGTTCTCGGAGCCGCAGCCGCACATCCGCCGGCTGATCGACCTGAGCCGGATGGGCTGGGAGCCGGTCCGGATGACCGCGAACGGCGATCTGGAGATCGCCGCGACCTGCACCATCGCCCAGCTCTCCCGCTTCGCCCAGGGGGCGGACTGGCCGGCGGCACCCCTGTTCGAGCAGTGCTGCCGGGCCTTCCTGGCCTCCTGGAAGATCTGGAACATGGCGACGGTCGGCGGCAACCTGTGCAACGGGCTGCCGGCCGGGCCGATGATCTCGCTGACCGCCGCCCTCGACGGCGTCTGCCTGCTGCTCGCGCAGAGCGGGGAGGTGCGCGAGGTGCCGGTGAAGGACTTCGTGGTCGGCGCCGGCGTGAAGGACCTGCGGCCCGGTGAGCTGCTGCGTTCGATCACCGTGCCCGCCCGGGCGCTGGCGAGCCGCACCGCCTTCCGGCAGGCCTCGCTGTACGGGCTGGGCCGCTCCGGGGCGCTGCTGATCGGAGCCCGCGACCCGATCGACGGCGAACTGGCGCTCACGGTGACCGCCTCGACGGTGCGGCCGGTCCAGCTGCGCTTCGCCGTGCCGCCGAACGCCGAGGCGGTGCGGGAGGCGGTCACCCACGGGGTGCGGCCCGAGGAGTACTTCGACGACATCCACGGACTCCCGGCCTGGCGGCGGCACATGACGTACCGCTTCGCCGAGGAGATCCGCCGCGAGCTGGTCGAGGAGGCCGGGCGATGAGCTTCTCCATCCGCGTCAACGACGAGGACTTCGACGCCGAACCGAGGGCCGGGCAGTGCCTGCGCACCTACCTGCGCGAGCGCGGCTGGTTCGGGGTGAAGAAGGGCTGCGACGCCGGCGACTGCGGCGCCTGCACCGTCCAGGTCGACGGCGAGCCGGTGCACAGCTGCCTCTACCCGGCTTTGCGCGCCGAGGGGCGCTCGGTCACCACCGTCGAGGGCCTGGCGAAGGACGGCGAACTGCACCCGATGCAGCAGAGGTTCCTCGACGCCCAGGGCTTCCAGTGCGGCTTCTGCACGGCCGGCATGCTGATGACCACCTCCGCCGCCGCCTTCGACGAGGACAAACTCGCGGACCTGCCCAGGGGGTTGAAGGGCAACCTGTGCCGCTGCACCGGCTACCGGGCGATCGAGGACGCGATCCGCGGGGTCCGGCACACCGAGCGGCCGTGTGCCGGGCAGGCCGTCGGCCGCAGCCTCGGCGCGCCGGCCGGGCCGCAGGTGGTCACCGGCACCGCCCGTTACACCTTCGACCTCGACGTCGCGGGGCTGTTGCACATGAAGCTGCTGCGCTCGCCGCACCCGCACGCCCGGATCGTCTCGATCGACACCTCGGCGGCGCTGCGGGTGCCCGGGGTGGTCGCCGTGTTCACGCACGAGGACGCACCGGACAAGCTCTACTCCTCGGCCCGGCACGAGCACCCCACCGAGGACCCGGACGACACCCGGGTCCTGGACGACGTGGTCCGTTTCGTCGGGCAGCGGGTCGCCGCGGTGGTCGCCGAGAGCGAGGGCGCCGCCGAGGAGGGCTGCCGCAGGATCGTCATCGGGTACGAGGAACTCCCGTACGTCCTCGACCCCGAGGAGGCGATGCTGCCGGGCGCCCCGGTGATCCACCCCAAGGGGCCGGAGAGCCGCATCGCCCGCGCCGGGAACAACGTCTGCGGCGAGGCCCACGGCGAGCTGGGCGACGTCGAACAGGGTTACCGCGAGGCCGACCTGGTCTACGAGGAGACCTTCCGGACCCAGCGGGTGCAGCACGCCAGCCTGGAGACGCACGGTTGCGTCGTCTACTTCGAGGAGATCCCCGACGAGAGCGGGGAGAACGCGGAGAGTGGCGAGAACGGCGAGAACGGGGAGAGCGTTCAAGGGGGAGGGGAGCGGATCGTGGTCCGTTCGTCCACCCAGGTGCCGTTCCTGACCCGGCGCGCCCTCTGCGACCTGTACGACCTGCCGATGGAGAAGGTCCGCGTGGTGGCGGGCCGGGTGGGCGGCGGGTTCGGTGGCAAGCAGGAGATGCTCACCGAGGACATCGCGGTCCTCGCGGCGATGAGGCTGCACCGTCCGGTGAAACTGGAGTTCACCCGCGGCGAGCAGTTCTACGGCGCCACCACCCGGCACCCGTTCGGGATCACCGTGAAGCTCGGCGCCAAGCGGGACGGCACTCTGACGGCCGTGCAGTTCAGGGTGGTCGCCAACACCGGTGCGTACGGCAACCACGGGCCGGCGGTGATGTTCCACAGCGTCGGCGAGTCGATGGGCGTCTACCGCGCTCCGCACAAGAAGGTCGACGCCTACTCCGTCTACACCAACGGCGTGCCCGCCGGCGCCTTCCGCGGCTACGGGCTCGGCCAGGTGACCTTCGCCGTCGAGTCGGCCATGGACGAACTCGCCCGGCGGCTCGGCGTCGACCCGCTGGTGCTGCGCGAGAGGAACGTCATCGGGCCCGGCGAGCACATGGAGGGCCCGCTCGGCGAGGAGGAGGACCTCCACATCGCCAGCTACGGACTCGACCAGTGCCTCGGTGTGGTCCGGGACGCCCTCGCGAACGACACCAGTGCCGAACTCGCCCCCGAGGGCTGGCTGGTGGGCCAGGGGTTCGCCATGGCGGCGATCGCCTGCGGTCCGCCCGGCGGCCACATCGCCGACGCCACGGTGAAGCTGCTGGAGGACGGCACGTACGACATCGCCGTCGGAACCGCGGAGTTCGGCAACGGCACCACCACCGTGCACAAGCAGATCACCGCAGGGGCGCTGGGCACCACCGTCGACCGGATCGCCGTCCGGCAGTCCGACACCGACGTGGTCCGCCACGACACCGGTGCCTTCGGCTCGGCCGGCACGGTGGTCGCGGGCAAGGCGGTGATGAAGGCGGCCAACGCGCTGGCCGAGCAGATCCTCTCCTTCACCGCGGAGTACGCCCGCACCCCGCGGAGCCTGCTGCGGCTCACCGCCGACTCGGTGGAGTGCGACGGCCGGACGGTCGCGCTCAAGGAGGTCTTCGAGGCCGCGCGCGGCAAGGGCGTCGAGCTTTCGGCCGACGGCCACTTCGGCGGCTCGCCGCGCTCGGTCGCCTTCAACTCCCAGTGGTTCCGGATCGCCGTCGACCCGGACACCGGCGAGATCCGCATCCTGCGCAGCGTCCACGGCGCCGACGCCGGCAAGGTGATGAACCCGCTCCAGTGCCGCGGCCAGGTCGAGGGCGGTGTCGCGCAGGCCCTGGGCGCCACCCTGTTCGAGCAGGTCCTCGTCGACGGCCGCGGCGAGGTCACCACCGCGGCCTTCCGCCGCTACCGGCTGCCCGCGTTCGCGGACGTGCCGCGCACCGAGGTGCACTTCTCGGAGACCTCGGACGCCATCGGCCCGCTCGGCGCCAAGTCGATGTCCGAGAGCCCGTTCAACCCGGTGCCGCCCGCCTTCGCCAACGCCCTGCGCGACGCCACCGGCATCCGCTTCACCGAGGCGCCGTTCCTGCGCGACAAGGTCTGGCGGGCCCTCGACGAGCACCGCAGACGTCCGGGCACCGCTCGTTGACGGTGCCCTCGTGGGCGGCGGCCCGACGTCCGGTCCGTCGCCCCGGCCGCCGTCCACAAGGAGTGCCGTCAACGAGCACCGTCAACGAGCGCCGCCGTCGGGGCCGCGCCGCCTCACGGCCGGCCGCGGGTGGTCGTCGCGGTGAGGACCTTCAGTGCGACGGACGGGTGGAAGAGCGTGGCGGGGGAGGCGGTCATGTTGACGACCCGGACGAAACGCGCCCAGACGCCCGCGTCCCTCACGGCGACGCGGAACAGGCGGTCGTTGTACCAGTGTGCGATCCGCGCGCTGAGCGGCTGGTTGGTGGGGTTCCACATCAGGTCGGAGTTGGTGGACAACGTCCACGGCGGGAGCAGGAGCCGGCCCAGCCGCTTCTGGTAGGCCGGGCCGAGACCGTCCAGCCCCTCCCCGGGCCCGCGCTGCGCGAGCATCCCGCGCAGGAGGTCGGCCTCCAGCGCGGCCACCGTCAGGCCCTGGCCGTACACGGGGTTGAAGACGCAGACGGCGTCGCCGAGGGCGATGAGCCGCTCGGGCCAGTTCCTGACGGCGTGGAACTGCCGCCACTGGTTGTCGAGGTTGGTGTAGCGGTGAACGGTCTCCTGGACGGTGCGCCGCCCGATCTGCTCGGCCAGGCGGGGGTTCTTCAGGCCCTTGGCGAAGCCGAGGTAGCCGTCGTCGTCGGTGGGCGGCTCGTCGTCGAAGGCGAAGAGGGAGCACGTCCAGCGGTTGCGCTCGACCGCCAGCAGGACGCCGGCCTGCCGCACCCGGGGGGCGGACAGCATCTGGTAGGCGACGTGGAAGTCGGCGGGGTCGTCCTCGGACCGGTCGAAGTTCATCGACGTGTAGGTGATCTTGGCTTTGACCACCTTCTTCGGCGGCACCGTGACCCCGGACGCGGCCAGCCACGCCTCCAGCTTGCTGGTGCGGCCGGAGGCGTCGACCACCAGGTCCGCGGTGAGGTCTTCGGGCTCGGCTCCCTGCGTGCCGCAGCGCACCCCGGTGACCCGGCCCGACGCGGCCCGCAGGAGCCCGTCGCACCGGGTGGAGGGCAGCAGCCTGACCTCGGGGAGGGCGAGCACCCGGCGCCGGATCCGCCGTTCCAGCTCGTCGCGGGTGAAGGTCTGGATCATGACCCCGGTCCGCTCGCGCGGGGCGAACCCGGTCGGGAGCAGGAAGTCGATCCCCTTCCCGTAGTCGAACACCGGCGCCCCGGCGGCGGAGAGTTCGTCGCGCAGCCCGGGGAACAGCTTCTCCAGGACCTCGCCGCCCTTGGCGAGCATGGCGTGGGCGTGATAGCCCTGCGGCGCGCTCGGGTGGGCTCCGGTGTCGTCGTCGACGGCGTCCCGCTCGACGAGGACGACCTCGCCGAAGAACTCGGCCAGGACGCGCGCGGTCACGAGCCCCGCGTAGCTGCCGCCGATGACGACGGCCCTCCCCGCTGCGTACTTCTTGCCCATGCAACCTCCGCCAACCAGTTCCTGATCCGGGTTCACCCTTGCGGCAGCCGTCCGCGCCACGCCCGGGCGGGCGGTGAGGTTCACCCGATCGAGGTACGGACGGTTGTTCGACGAGCCCGCTGTCACCGGGAGCCCGGCCAGGAGGTGCTCCGCGGGCCCGGCGCAGCCCCGGGTGCCTACCCCGCCGACCGCGCGCCCATACCGGCGGCCGGTCGTCAGGAAGCCGTCAAGGACGTGCGCCGGCGCGTAGGCCGCGCGTCAAGACCGGCGGCGGCCGGGGCGGACCGGGGGTCCACTGGAACGGCGGGTGCGGAGAGACCGCCTCCGCCGATCCGAGGGAGCCGTCCCCATGAGTGAGAGCCAGATCCTGGTGGCCGTCGAGGCCCCGCCGCGCGCCGGGGAGCAGGCCGCGGGACCGGAGGTGGGATCGGACGCGGGACCGGACGGGGAGCCGGCCGCCGCACTCCGGTCGGTCCAGGGCGACCGGCCGTCCTCCTCCGGGCAGCCACGCGGCCGGGCGGCGCACTGCCGGATCGCGATGCAGTACCTCGACTGACGCGGCCGCCGTGCCGCCGGGCCGCTGGGCCGCCGTGCCGCCGGGCCGCTGTGCCGCCGGGCCGTGCCGCCCGCCGCTGCACCGGCGCGTGCCCGCGGCCGCCCGTCCCGGGGGACGCCGGGCCTCCGGCGCCGTCAGGCGGGCCTGGCGCTGCGGAACGAGCGCCGGTAGGTGTCGGGCGGGACGCCGACGACCCGCTTGAACTGGCGGCGCAGCGTCGTGGCCGTCCCCATGCCGGTCGCGACGGCGACCGACTCGACGCTCTGGTCGGTGGCCTCCAGCAACTCCTGGGCACGGCGCACGCGTTGGGTCAGGAGCCACTGGAGCGGCGGCTGCCCGGTCACCGACCGGAACTGCCGGCCGAGGTGGCGCGGGCTGGTGTTCGCCCGCCGCGCCATGTCGGCCACCGTGAGCGGCCGGTCGAGCCGCTGCAGGACCCAGGCGAGCAGGTCGGCGAGGACGTGCTCGCCGGTGACCTGCACCGGCGTCGCCACGAACTGCGCCTGGCCGCCCGGCCGGTGCGGCGGCATGACGAGACGGCGGGCGACGGAGTTGGCGACGGCCGCGCCGTGGTCGAGGTGGACGAGGTGCAGGCAGAGGTCCACGGCGGCGGCCTTGCCCGCAGCCGTGAGGACGCTGCCGTTGTCCGTGTAGAGCACGTCGGGGTCGACCAGGGCCAGCGGGTGGCGTGCGCCCAGCTCCGCGGCGTGGGCCCAGTGCGTGGTGGCCCGCCGGCCGTCCAGCAGGCCCGCGGCCCCGAGCACGAACGCCCCGGTGCAGAGCGAGGCGACCCGGGCGCCCGCCGCGTGGGCGGAGCGCACGGCTTCGACGAGCTCGGCCGGCGGCGGCTCGTCGATGTCGGCGCACGCGGGCACGATCACGGTGTCCGCCCCGGCCGCGCGTTCCAGTCCGTGGTCGGGCTCGACCGTGAACGGGCCGACCCGCACCGGCCCGGGCCCGCAGAGCAGGACGTCGTACCAGCCCTCCGTGACCTCGCGCGGGGGGTTGCCGAAGATCTCGTGGGCCACGGCCAGTTCGAAGTGCAGCAGGTGACCGACGGTCAGCAGCGCGACGGTGGGCATGTCCGAAAGTGTACGGGTGGCGTCCTTCCGGACCATCACGCTCCGGTCCGGCCGGCGGCCAGACTGAATCCGTCAGCACGGCGAGAGCGGGGGAACGATGAGTACGACGGCGGCAGTGGTGGTTTACGGGGCGACGGGGCACACCGGCCGGTTCGTGGTGGCGGAACTGCGCAGGCGCGGCCTGGCCGCCGTGGTCTCCGGCCGTGACGCGGCCCGGCTGGAGGCGCTGGCCGCCGAGTGGGGCGACGTGGTGGTGCGGCCCGCAGCCGTCGACGACCCGGACGCGCTGGACCGGGCCCTCGCGGGTGCGGCGGCCGTCGTCAACTGCGCCGGGCCGTTCGCGGTGACGGGAGGGCCGGTCGTCGAGGCGGCCCTGCGTGCGGGGATCCCGTACGTCGACGTCGCGGCGGAGATCGAGGCGAACGCCGCGATGTTCGCCGACCACGCGGAGGCGGCCCGGCGGACGGGCACGCCCGTGGTGCCGGCGATGGCCTTCTACGGCGGGCTGGGTGACCTCCTGGTCACCGCGGCGATGGGGGAGTGGACGGCGGCGGAAACGGTGGAGGTCGCGTACGGGCTGAGCGGCTGGCACCCCACGCCGGGCACCCGGACGGCCGGCGAGGTGTCCCACCGGCGTCGCGCGGGCCGCCGGGTGCGGTTCGCGGACGGCGCGCTGCAGTACCACGACGACAAGGCGTCGGAGCGGGAGTGGCACTTCCCGGAGCCGCTGGGCCGGCGCGCCGTGGTCGCGGAGTTCACCATGGCCGACGTCGTCACCGTGCCCAGCCACCTGGCCGTGCCGGACGTCCGCACCCACATGACCGTCGAGGCGGCGCGGGACCTGGCGGGGGAGGACACGCCGGCGCCGGAGGCGGTCGACGACCTGGGGCGGTCGGACCAGACCTTCGTCGTCGACGTGCTGGTCCGCGCGGACGGCGTCGAGCGCCGCGCCACCGCCCGCGGCCGGGACATCTACGCGATCACCGCGCCGCTCGCGGTGGAGGCCGTCCGCCGGATCCTGGCGGGGCGGACCCGGACCACGGGCCTGGCCTCGGCCGGCGCGATGTTCGACGCCGCGGACTTCCTCCGGTCGCTGGCCCCGCACCTGGCGGTCGAGCTCCCGCACTGACGGGCCGCCCGCGGACGGTCGGCGCCCGCGGACGGGTGGACCGTGCCCGTCCGCGGGCGGGTGGACTGTCCCCGTGCCCGCCCGCGGACGGTGCCCGGGGGCGCCTAGACCGTGCCCGCCCAGGAGTTCGTGCCGAGGAGCGTCTTGATGTCCGAGGCGAGGCCGTTGTCGGGGTTCACCAGGAAGCCGAGCTCGTAGAGGGTGTCCTTGTCCCAGTTGGTGGTCAGCAGGCGGACGGGGACGTCGCCGGGGTGGGCCTGGAGGGCGAGCTTGAGTTCGGCGACCGTGTTGGCGGTGATCTTGCCGAGCGGCATGTTGATCTGGACCGGCGGCTTGGTGCCGAGCTCGGCGGAGGAGACGTCGAGGGTGGTGATCTCCTGGCCGAAGATGCTCAGCGAGCCGTCCCGCTCGTTGAGGCGCCCGCGGGCCGAGATGACGTTGTCCTCGACCATCTGGTCGGCCATCAGGTTGTAGGTGGCGGGGAAGAACAGCACCTCGACCGAGCCGTCGCGGTCGGCGAGGGTGATGATCGCCCAGGCGTTGCCGGCCTTGTTGATCCGGCGGTCGACGGCGGTGATCAGGCCGGACAGCCGGACCTCGCCCTCGGTCCGGCCGGAGCCGAGGAGTTCGGCGATGGAGGTGTCGCGGTTCTTGGAGAGGATGTGCTCGGCGCCGTCGAGCGGGTGGCTGGAGACGTAGAGGCCGAGCATCTCGCGTTCCAGGCTGAGCAGTTGGCGGCGCGGCCACTCGCGGTCGGTGAGCTCGAAGTCGAGCCCGATGGCCGGGCCGGAGCCCTCAGCGCCGTCGAGGGCGCCGAAGAGGTCGTCCTGGCCAATCGCCTGCTGCTTCTTCAGCCCGGTCACGGCGTCGATCGCGGTCTCGTGGACGGTGCTGAGCGAGAGCCGGGTGTGCCCGAGGGAGTCGAAGGCGCCGGCCTTGACCAGGGAGTCGACGGTCCGCTTGTTGCAGACCACCAGCTCGACCTTGTCGAGGAAGTCGGCGAAGGAGGTGTACTTGCCCTTCTCCTTCCGGGTCTTCACCAGCGACTCGATGACCGGCACGCCGACGTTGCGGACGGCCTTCAGGCCGAAGCGGACGTCGCTGCCGACGGCGGTGAAGTCGACCACGGACTCGTTGACGTCGGGGGAGAGGATCTTGATGCCCATCTGGCGGCACTCCGCCAGGTAGACGGCCATCTTGTCCTTGTCGTCGGCGACCGAGGTGAGCAGGGCGGCCATGTACTCGGCGGGGTAGTTGGCCTTGAGGTAGGCGGTCTGGTACGAGACCAGGCCGTACGCGGCGGAGTGCGATTTGTTGAAGGCGTAGCCGGCGAAGGGGACCAGGACGTCCCACACGGCCTGGATGGCCTCGTCGGAGTAGCCGCGCTCCTTGCAGCCCGCGTGGAAGGGGACGAACTCCTTCTCCAGCACCTCCTTCTTCTTCTTGCCCATCGCACGGCGGAGCAGGTCGGCCTGGCCGAGCGAGTAGCCGGCCAGCACCTGGGCGGCGCGCTGCACCTGCTCCTGGTAGACGATCAGGCCGTAGGTGGGGCCGAGGACCTCCTTGAGGGGCTCCTCCAGCTCGGGGTGGATCGGGACGATCTCCTGCTGGGCGTTCTTGCGCAGGGCGTAGTTGGTGTGCGAGTTCATGCCCATCGGGCCGGGCCGGTAGAGCGCGGACACGGCGGAGATGTCGGCGAACTCGGTGGGCTTCATCAGCTTGAGCAGGGCGCGCATGGGGCCGCCGTCGAGCTGGAACACGCCCAGGGTGTCGCCGCGGGCGAGCAGCTGGTACGTGGTGGGGTCGTCGATCGGGATCTTCTCGATGTCGACGTCGACGCCCCGGTTGGCCTTCACGATCTTGATGCAGTGGTCGATGATGCCCAGGTTCCGCAGACCCAGGAAGTCCATCTTGATCAGGCCCATGGCTTCGCACGACGGGTAGTCGAAGCCGGTGATGATGGTGCCGTCCTTGTCCCGCATGTGCAGCGGGATCAGCTCCAGCAGCGGGGTGGAGGAGAGGATGACGGCGGCGGCGTGCACACCGGTGCCGCGGATCAGGCCCTCGATGCCGCGCCCGGTGTCGATGATCTTCTTGACGTCGGGCTCGTTGTCGTACAGCGCCCGGATCTCGGTGCCCTCGTTGTACCGGGGGTGCTTGTCGTTGAAGAGGTCGGCCAGCGGGACGCCCTTGCCCATGACGTCCGGCGGCATCGCCTTGGTGATCCGGTCGCCCATCGCGAAGGGGTAGCCGAGGATGCGGTTGGCGTCCTTGACGGCGGCCTTGGCCTTGATGGTGCCGAAGGTGTTGACCTGGGCGGTGTAGGCGGAGCCGTACTTCTCGGTGACGTAGCGCACCATCTGGTCGCGCTGGCGGTCGTCGAAGTCGATGTCGACGTCCGGGGGGTTGATGCGCTCGGGGTTGAGGAACCGCTCGAACAGCAGGTCGTGCTCCAGCGGGTCCAGCTGGGTGATGCCGGTCAGGTAGGAGACCATCGAGCCGGCCGCCGAGCCACGGCCCGGTCCGACCGGGATGCCGTTGTCCCGCCCGTACTGGCAGATGTCGGCGACCACGAGGAAGTAGGCGTCGAACCCCATCGGGGTGATCACGCCCATCTCCAGCTCGACCCGGTCCAGCACCTCCTGGCTGGGGTTGTCGCCGTAGCGGTGCTGGAGCCCGGCGGCGATCTTCTGGCGCAGGTACGAGGCCTGGGTCTCGCCCTCGGGCACGTCGAACTGCGGCATCCGGTCGACGTAGGTGAAGACCTCGCCGTACGACTCGACCCGCTCGGCGATCGCCAGCGTGTTGTCGCAGGCCTCCGGCAGATCGCGGAAGAGCTCGCGCATCTCCTCGGCGGTCTTGACGTAGTAGCCGGAGCCGTTGAACTTGAAGCGGTTCGGGTCGTCCTTGTTCTTGCCCACGCCGACGCAGAGCAGGCTGTCGTGGGCGTCCGCCTGGTCGGCGGTGACGTAGTGCGAGTCGTTGGTGGCGAGGAGCGGGATGTTCAGCTGCTTGGCCAGGCGCAGCAGGTCCTCGCGGACGTCCTGCTCGATGGAGAGGCCGTGGTCCATCAGCTCCAGGAAGTAGTTCTCCTTGCCGAAGATGTCCTGGTAGGCGCCGGCGGCCTTGACCGCCTCGTCGTACTGCCCGAGCCGCAGCCGGGTCTGCACCTCGCCGGAGGGGCAGCCGGTGGTGGCGATGATGCCGGTCGCGTTGGCGGCGATCAGCTCGCGGTCCATCCGGGGCTTCATGTAGTAGCCCTCCATCGACGCGAGCGAGGAGAGCTTGAAGAGGTTCCGCAGGCCGGTGGCGTTCTGTGCCCACATGGTCATGTGGGTGTAGCGGCCGCCGCCGGAGACGTCCTTGCCGCCCTCGCCGTCGGAGCTGGCCGGGCGCTGGCCGCCGGGGGACCAGAAGACCTGCTTCTTGTGGAAGCGCGATCCCGGGGCGACGTACGCCTCGATGCCGATGATCGGCTTCACGCCGGTCTTGGCGGCGGCGTGGAAGAACTCGTACGCGCCGAACATGTTGCCGTGGTCGCTCATCGCGATGGCCGGCATGCCCTGCCGCTCGGCCTCCGCGAACAGCTTGCCGTTCTTCGCGGCCCCGTCCAGCATCGAGTACTCGGTGTGGACGTGCAGGTGCGCGAAACTGTCGGACACGTCGGCGGGCTCCTTGTCGGCGGGGCTGGCGTCCGGGGCGGGCACCCCGGGGCGGAGCCCTCCAGGCTAGCCGGTCGGCGCGGACGACTCGCCCGGGCGGGCACCACGGCGGCGGTCCTTGACGTGATCCTTCCGGTCCTCCTGCGGGCTCCGTGCGGGCTCCTCGCGGCCTCCTCGCGGCCTTGTCGCAGCCTCCTGCGGCCTGAGTGAACGGCCTCCCCGCGGTCGCCGTGCGCTCTCCGGCCCGGCCCCCGCAGGGAGGGCACCACCAATGGGAGGCCAGCCGGAAAATTCGCCGTCTGGTCGTCAATTGCCTGCGAGACTTACCATGTTGGCCGACGAACGAGGGGGTGCGGGGTGACGCAGGGGGGTGCGGAGCCCGGGCGGCGGCTGGAGAGCGCGATCGCCTGGGCGCTGCGGAACTCGGACGGCGTCGTCGCCTTCTGCGGCGCGCTGGCCGTCGGGCTGCTCGACCTGTTCGGCGGCGGGCTCGGGGACAACGTCGTCTCGGGCGCGACCCTGCTGGTGCTGGCGGCGGTCGTGTACGGGTCGCTGGCCGAGCGCCGGCGCCGGATCAGCGACATCCGGGAGGCGACGGCCGGTGCCCGGCAGGCGCTGGACAACCTGACCTCGGTGCGCGAGCTGGCCGGGGTGGAGCTGGAACGGGCGCTGGAGCGGGCGCGCCAGGACACCGACCGGTGGGTGTTCAAGGGCGGCACCGGCACCTACCTGCGGGCGGTCACCCTGCCCGAGTGCGTCCGGGAGGCGCAGCGCCGCCGCCGCTCGCTCACCGTCAAGATCGACATCGTGCACCCGGGTGACGAGCGGGCCTGTGCGGCGTACTCGCGGTTCCGGGAGACCTTCGGCAGCCGCCCGGACGGCGCGCAGCCCGGCGGGTGGAGCGTGGAGCGCACCCGCCGGGAGTCCTACGCCACGGTGTTCGCCGCCGCCTGGTACCGCCAGCGGCTCGACACCCTGGAGATCGACGTCCACCTCTCGTCCGTCGTGCCGACGCTCCGCTTCGACCTCTCGGCGTCGTGCCTGGTCATCACCCAGGACGACCCGCGGAGGGTCAGCCTCTACGTCGAGCGCGGGCGCCCGCTCTACGACTACTACGTCACGGAGCTGCACCACTACCGGGAGCAGGCGGTCAAGCTCGACCTGCGGGACACCGAGCCGCTCGGTGACGACCCGACCGTCGACGAGGCCCGGCGCCTCTTCGACCAGCTGGGAATCCGGCTGCCCGCCTCCTTCTCGGACGCGGACGTCGCCGACATCATCGACAGGGCGCTGCACGCGGAGAACCCGTACCGCAGGTAGCCGCCGGAGGGAGGAGACGTATGGACCCCTTCACGGACCCCGACCCGGACCCCTTCACGGGCCCCGGTACGGATCGCAGCCCGGATCGTGGCCCGGGCCCGGGTACCGGCTCCCGCGCGGGCCTCTTCGCCTCGCTCGACCTGGCCGCCGGGGAGGCCGAGGCCTCGCCCGCGCTGGACGGGCTGGTCGGCGGGATCCTGGCGGAGGTCGCCTCGGGCGCGAGAGCCGTGCGGGCCGTCGCCCACCCCCTCGGCTTCTTCTGCCTGCCGGTGCTGCGCGACGGCGCGCTCGGCGTCTGCGTGCACGTCTTCGGGCCGGACGCCGCCGGCCCGCGCCCGGCCCGCGCCGTGCGGGAGATCCACTGCCACAGCTGGGAGCTGAAGAGCAGCGTGCTGTACGGGCGGGTCGGCAACCTGCGGGTCGGGGTCCACGACGAGCCGGTCCGCCCGACCCACCGCGCGTACGAGGTGCACAGCGCGGCGGGCACGGACGAGATCCGGCCGACCGCCCGGCTGGTGCGCTGGGAGCCGCTCGGCGAGCGGACCAGCGCGCGCGGCGAGACGTACACCCTGGCGGCCGGCGAGTTCCACGCGACCGTCCTGCCGGGCGGTGCACCGGCCGCGACGGTGGTGCTGGGGCGCTCGGTGCCCGGCCCGGTGGACGTCGTCCTCGGGCCGCTCCACGGCCGTGCCCGCCGGGTGGTGCGGCGGCAGTGCGACGCGGCCCGGACCGCCCGGATCGCCGAAGCGGCAGCCAGGAGGCTCAGTGAACCCCCGTCCGAAGACTGACCCCGGAGGCCCCGGAGGCCCCGGCGGTCCCGGCGGTCCCGGCTTCGAGGCCGAGTGCCAGGCCGCGGTCGACATCGCCGAGGAGGCGGGCGGGCTGCTGCGCTCCCGTTTCCGGCGCGCCTTCCGGATCCACCCGAAGGGCGAGGACGGCGACGTGGTCACCGAGCTGGACCTGCTGGCCGAGGAGCTGGTCACCCGGCGGCTCGCCGAGCGCTTCCCGTCCGACCGCGTCGTCGCGGAGGAGGGCGGCGGGACCGGGCCGGGTGCGGGCGGCGGGGGCGGACCCTCCGGGCGGACCTGGCTGGTGGACCCGCTCGACGGCAGCAACAACGTGGTGGTCGGCCTGCCCGTCTACGTGGTGGGCATCGCGCTCTGCGTCGGTGACGAGCCGGTCCTCGGGGTCGTCCACGACCCGGTGACCGGCCGGACGTGGCGGGCGGTGCGCGGCGGCGGCGCCTTCGGACCGCGCGGGCGGCTGCGCCGTCCGTCCGGCCCGCCGGCCCCCGCCGGACCGGTGCTCGCCTGGACGCAGGGGCACGGGGTGCCGGCCGGCGACCCGGTGTGCCGGGCGCTGAAGGAGGGGCTGGAGGCCGGCTCGCGGCGGCTGCTCCAGCTCTGGGCGCCCCTGCTCACCTGGTCGATGCTGGCCCGGGGTGACATCGATGGCTTCGTCGGCTACCGGGCGGAGGAGATCGACCTGCCCGCCGGGTGTCTGCTCGCGGCCGAGGCGGGCCTGGAGATCCGCCGGCTGGACGGCGGCCGGTTCAGCGGGCGGATCGGGCAGCCGGACACCGCACGGAGCTTCGTCGCGGGGCGCCCGGAGGTGCTGCCCCACCTGCTGGACCTGGTCGCCCGGGCCGCCAAGCCCGACGACGGCTTCGGGCCGTGAGGCGCCGGGCCCGTTTGCGCGCCGGGCCCGTACGCGCCTGCCGGGCCCGTCCGCGCGCTACCCCGGGCCGGACCCGCACCGGGCCGGACCCGCACCGGGCCGGACCCGCACCGGGCCGGACCCGCACCGGGCCGGACCCGGGCCGGGCCGGGCCGGATCCGCCACGGCCCCCGGCTAGGAGGTCAGCGCGAGCGCCGACGTGGCCAGCAGTACGCCGCCCACCGCGAGCACCGCGCTGGTCCCGGCGACGCCCCGCAGCGGCACCCGCAGGCCGGCCGAGCGGCACCGCTCGTACCAGAGCAGGGTGGCGAGCGAGGCCCACGGCGTGATCAGCGGGCCGATGTTGGTGCCGATCAGCAGCGAGAGCAGCTGCTGGTGGTTGGCGACCGGTACCGCGGCCTCCCCGGCGAGGTACACGGGCAGGTTGTTGAGCAGGTTGGACAGGCCCGCGCCGACGGCCGAGGCCCGGAACATCCCGAGCACCCCGCCGTCCGTCCCGATCGCCGAGGCCAGCACCCGGTGCAGCCCGTGCGCGTCGACGGTCTGCACCACGAGGAACATCCCCGGCACCATGACCAGCAGCCGCCACGGGACGAGCGAGGTCCGCAGCGCCTCCGGCCGTCGGACGGCGAAGGCCGCCACCGCGACCAGGGCGGCCGCGCCCGAGGCCACCCAGAGCGGGAGACCGCTCAGCAGGGTCGCCAGCAGGAAGCCGGCACAGGCCAGCCCGCAGACCCGGAACAGCACCGGGTCGCCGGGCCGGTGGGCCGGCGGCGGCGTGTAGCCGTCGGCGCCCCGGCGGCCGCGCCGCCAGTAGAACCCCCAGAGGCAGGCCATCGTCGCCAGCAGGGCGGCCAGCTGCGGCGCCCACATCACCCGGGCCAGCCCGGCGGGGGAGAGCGCGACCCGTTCGGCGGCCAGCAGGTTGGTCAGGTTGGACACGGGCAGCAGCAGGCTCGCGGTGTTGGCCAGCCAGACCGTGGTCATCGCCAGCGGCAGCGGCGCGATGCCCACCCGGGTGGCGAGGGCCAGCATCACCGGGGTGAGCAGGACGGCCGTGGTGTCCAGGTTGAGGGTCATCGTGGTGACGGCGGCGAAGGCCACACAGAGCAGGAACAGCACCGGGTAGCTGCCCCGCCCGGCTCGCGCCACACCCGCCGCCACCACGTCGAACACCTCGGCCGCGCTGGTGAGTTCGGCCAGCACGATGACCGTGCCGAGGAACGCCAGCAGCGGCGCGATCCGGGAGAACGCGGCTCCGGCCGAGGCGGTCGGCAGCAGACCGGTGGCGAGGAGGAGCAGTCCGCAGGCGAGCAGCGCCGCGGCCACCCAGTCCAGGGGGTGGAGGCGCCTGACGGTGGGCCAGTAGGCAAGCACGCCCGCCAGGGTCGCACACGGTTGTTCTCACGTCGAGACCGGGGTTGGGCGCAGGCGAGAACCGGGCGCGACGGGGGCGCGGGGCGGGCGCGACGAGAGTGCGGGGCGGACCGCACCACGGGCGGGAGCAGGGCGGGTCGCGGCCGGGAGCGGGGCGCGACGGGGACGGGACACCGGCCGGGCGTGGCCGGGGCACAAGCGGCACACGGGCGGGACGCGGGCGAAGCAAGGCCAACCAGCCGGGCCGAACCGGGTTTACCGGCCCCCGATCGGTCATAAGCTCTCCCCCATGGGGGCTATGGACGCGACCCCGGGTGGCCCCGGGCCGATCGACTTCTTCATCAGCTACTCACCGGCGGACGAGCGGTGGGCGGCCTGGATCGCCTGGACGCTGGAGGAGGCGGGCTACCGCGCCTTCCTCCAGGCCTGGGACTTCGTCCCCGGGACCAACTTCGTGGACTTCATGGACCGGGGCGTCACCGAGTCCGCCGCCACCATCGCCCTGCTCTCCCGCCACTACGAGCGCTCCCGCTACGGGCGGATGGAGTGGCAGGCCGCCCTGCGCTCCGACCCGGACGCCCCGGACCGCCGGCTGCTGACCGTCCGCATCGAGGACATCCCGGTGGACGGCCTGCTCGCCACCCTCACCTACATCGACCTGGTGGGCGTCGACGAGCCCGCGCACGCCCGCCGGCTGCTGCTGGCCCGGGTCGGCCAGGCGATGGACGGGCGGGCCCGGCCCGAACTGCGGCCCGGTTACCCGGGCGGGTCCGCCGGCGTGCCCGCCGCCCCGGCGCAGCCGCAGGTGCCCGAGCCCCGGCCGGTCGGCGGGACGGGCTGGGCCGGCCGCCGCAGGCCGTCCGTCCCGCCCGAGTACCCGTCGGCGCCGGAGCGGACGGGCGAGCGCGAGGGCGTCTCGGTGCTGCACCTGGCAGGCCCCTCCTTCGGCCGCGGCAGCGACCCGGTGGACCTCCAGGCCGCCATCTGGGGCGACCTCGTGGAGCTGGCCGACGCCGGCGCCCCGGCACCCGAACTGGTCGTCGTCACCGGCGACCTGACCGCCTCCGGCAGCCCCCGCGAGTGCGAACAGGCGCTCGCCTTCCTCACCGGGATCCGCTCCCTGCTCGGCCTGGAACCCCACCGGGTGGCCGTCGTGCCCGGCGGGCAGGACGTCAGCCAGGCCGCCTCGCGCGCCTACTTCAGCACCTGCGAGGCCGACGAACTGCGACCCACCCCGCCGTACTGGCCCAAGTGGCGCCACTACGCCCGGCTGTTCCAGGAGTTCTACCAGGGCCTGGACGTCGTCTTCGACAGCGCCCAGCCGTGGACGCTCTTCCCCGTGCCCGAGCTCGGCACCGTCGTCGCCGGCCTCAACTCCTCGATGGCGTACAGCCACCGCGCCGACGACCGGTACGGTTGGCTCGGCCCCGAGCAGGCCGCCTGGTTCGCCCAGGCGCTGCGCCCGTACGAGAACGACGGCTGGCTGCGGATCGGCGCGCTGCGCCACCCGGTCACGGCCCGGCCCGCCGGCGCCCGGTCGGCCCGGGCGGGCCAGGACGCCGAACCGCTGCGCGACCTCGACCGGTTCACCCGGCTCACCGCGCCGCGGCTGCACCTGCTGCTGCACGGACCGGCCGACTCCCGGACGGCGGTCCGGACGCTGTCCACCGCCGCCGGCGAGGTCGGCGTGGTGGGTGCCGGCGGCCCCGGCACCCACCAGCTGCTCCGGCTCACCCGCGACGGGCTCACCCGCTGGCCCGCCCCGGGCGCCGAGCTCCAGCAGACGCCCGCCGTCTGGCGCCGGGCCCACCGGGCCTTCCCGCCGCCGCCCGACGCGGCCGCGCCGCCCGCCCCGCCGCAACCGCAGGCCGCCACCGTCCCGCCGCCCGTCGAACCCGAACGCGAGGCCCGGGAACTGGCCTCCCCCGCCGACACCCTGCTGGCCCGGGTCGCCGAGGTCTGCCGGACCCGCCACGAGGGCGCCCAGATCCGCGTCGTCGCGGGCGCGCCGCCCCAGCTCCTCGTCACCTGGACCGAGTCCGGCTTCGTCCGCCAGCAGCGCGTCGCCGCCTGCGTCTCCACCCCCACCGCCGAGGACGTCGACCACTTCGTCGACGCCGTGCACGCCGCCGGCACCGCACCCGACGCCGAACTCGTCCACGACGGCCCGCCGCCACCGCGCGAGCTGCGCGACCGCGCCCGGCGGCGCGGCGTCCGGCTGCGCAGCTTCGTCGAGTTCCAGGGCCTGCTCGACCTGCGCGGCTACGTGGCCGCGCAGAGCGAGCGGCTCAGCACCGACGGCCAGTACCAGCCCGGCCTCTACCTCCCGCAGCGCTACCGCGACGCCGAACGCCCCGGCGGCGCCGAACGCGACGGCCTGGTCGACGAGATGCTCCGGCTGCTGGAGTCCGACCACGGCCGGTTCCTGCTGCTGCTCGGCGACTTCGGCCGCGGCAAGACCTTCGCGCTGCGCGAGCTGGCTCGCCGCATCCCCACCGAACTCCCGCACCTGACCCCGCTGTTCATCGAGCTCAGCGCGCTCGACAAGGCGCACTCCTTCGACGGTCTGGTGGCCGCCCACCTGACCGCCCACGGCATCGACACCATCGACCTGCGGGCCTTCCGCTACATGCTCCGCCAGGGCCGCATCGTGCTGCTCTTCGACGGCTTCGACGAGCTCCTCAACCGGGTCAGCTACGAGCGGGCCGCCGACCACCTCCAGGTGCTGCTGGACGCCGCCGTCGACAACGCCAAGATCGTGGTCAGCAGCCGCACCCAGCACTTCAGCTCACAGGAGCAGGTGCTCACCGCGCTCGGCGAGCGGGTCGGCCTGCTGCCGCAGCGGCGGCTGCTCGCCGTCCAGGACTTCACCACCGCGCAGATCCGCGGCTACCTGGTCAACCGCTACGGCGACGAGACCGCCGCCGACCGCCGGATGCGCCTGCTGGAGGCCATCCCCGACCTGCTCGCGCTCTGCCGCAACCCCCGGCTGCTCAGCTTCGTCGCCGACCTCGACCACGACCGGCTGCGGGCCGTCGCCGGCGCCGGCCGGGCGCTCAGCGCCGCCGGCCTCTACCAGGAGGTCTTCACCGCCTGGCTGCGGTTCGAGGAGCGGCGCGGCCACGGCGGGCCGGGCGCCGCGCCCGGCCTCGGCCTGGACCAGCTCTGGGAGGCCGTCACCCTGCTCGCGCTGCGGCTCTGGGAGAGCGGCCGCAACGCCATGCCGTACGACGAACTGGTCGACATCGCGGGCGTGCTGACCGGTCTGGCGGAGACCAGCCTGCCCACCCCGCAGGTCGCCCACGCGGTCGGCTCGGGCTCGCTCCTGGTCCGCTCCGACGAGGGCATGTTCCAGTTCATCCACGGCTCGGTGGTCGAATGGCTGGTCGCCCGCGCGGCCGCGGCCGGCCTCGGCCGGGGCGAGCCCGACCTGCTCACCCGGCGGCCGCTCAGCCGGCTGGCGGTCGAGTTCCTCTGCGACCTCGCCGACCACCAGGTCTGCCAGGAGTGGGCCGGGTCCGTCCTGGACGGCGCGGCGGACTCCCCGGGCGCCGACGAGACCGCCCGGTCCAACGCCGTCAAGGTGCTGGCCCGGCTGCGCGTCCCCGCCCACACCGACCTGCGCGGCGCCGCCCTGGCCGGCGAGGACCTCTCCCACCGGGACCTCTCCGGCGTCGACCTCGCCCGGGCCGACCTCACGGACGCCCGGCTGCTCGGCGCCAACCTCGCCGGGGCCTCGCTGCGCGGCGCCCGCCTGGTCGGCGCCCGCCTCGACGCGGCCGACCTCACCGGCGCCGACCTGAGCGACGCCGACCTGCGCGGAGCCCGGCTCATCCGCACCGACCTGCGCGGCGCCCGCCTGAGCGGCAGCCGCTGGCAGCGCGCCGCCCTGATCTCCGCGGTCACCGACGCCCGGGTGCTCGCCGCCCCCGAGCTCCGCGCCGCCGCCATCGCCCCCGGCCTGCCCGTCGAGGCCGGGTTCCGCCCCTCCGAGGTCGGCGTCCCCTACGGCTTCGACGTCCGCACCACCCGGCTGCCCGAGCCCGTCGCCTTCAGCGTCGACGGCCAACTGCTCGCCGTCGGCAGCGACGACGGCTCGGTCCTGATCTGCGACGCCGTCACCGGTGTGGCGCTGCGCACCCTCAAGGACCACATCGGCCGGGTCTACGCGGTCAAGTTCGCCGGCGACGTGCTCGCCACCGGCAGCGCCGACGGCACCGTCCGGCTCTGGGACCCGGTCTCCGGCGAATGCCGCCACCGCCTCGACGTCCACCCCGGCGGCGTCTGGCCGGTCTCGCTCGGCCCCGGCGGCGCCCTGCTCGCCACCGGCGACGCCGAGGGCACCGTCACCCTCTGGGACACCGCCGCCGGCCGGCTGCTGCGCAGCCTCCCCGGCCACGTCGCGCCCGTCTACACCGCGGTGTTCAGCCCCGACGGCTCGCGGCTCGTCACCGGCGACCTGGCCGGCGCGGTCCGCGTCTGGTCCACCCGCAGCGGCCGCCTGACCGCCGAACTGCCCGGCCACCGCGGATCGGTGTACCGCGCCCGGTTCAGCCCGGACGGCACCCTCCTGGCCACCGGCGACGGTGGTGCGGACGGGGCGACCGGCGGCACCGTACGGCTCTGGGACATCGCCCGGGGACGGCTCCTGCACACCTTCGACGGACACCTCGGGCGGGTCTACACCCTGGCCTTCCACCCCGACGGCGACCTGCTCGCGAGCGGTGACACCGCGGGCCGGGTCCGGCTCTGGAACCCCCTCGACGGGACGGCCGCCGGAGAGCTGGAAGGCTGCACCGGCGCGGTCTACCAGGTGGCCTTCGACGCCGACGGCACCCGGCTCGCGGCCGGCGACAGCGACGGCGTGGTCCGGGTCTGGCGGGTCGGCCCCGCCGCCAGGCGCGGCGGCGCCGCTGCCGGTGGCGGCGATGGAGGCGGCGGTGGCCGGGAGGTGGTGCCGCTGCGCCGTCAGCCGCCCGAGCACCGGGGTTCGGTCTGGGCCTGCCGGTTCCGCCCGGCCGACCGCCCGGCCGCCGGACCGGTCGGCGAGGCGGCCGGCGGCCCGGCCGGGGCGGACGCGGAGGCGCTGCTGGTGACGGGCGGCAACGACGGCGCCGTCCGGCTCTGGGAGCCCGGTTCCGGCCGCAGCAGGCAGCTGCTGCGCGGCCACGGCCGGCGCATCGGCTCGCTCTCCTTCAACGGCGACGGCACGCTGCTCGCGGCCGGCGGCAACGACGGCGTGGTCCGGCTCTGGGAGCCCGCCACCGGCCGTCGGGCCAGGGAACTCGCGGCCCGCAGCAGCCGGCTGGTCTCCGCGCAGTTCGGCCCGGAGGGCCCGCTGATCGCGACCGCCAGCAACGACGGCGACCTCTACCTGTGGAACGCCCTGAGCGGCGAGTACCTCCGCGAGATGGACGTCGAGACCGAACACATCTGGGCGGAGGCCTTCAGCGCCGACGGCGTCTTCGTCGCCACCGCCAACGACGACGACACCGTCCGCATCTGGTACCGCAGCACCGGAGCCCACGTCGCGACCCTGCGGGAGCACCGCGGCCGGGTCCGCTCCATCGCCTTCAGCGCGGACGGGCGGCGGCTGGCCACCGGCTGCGACGACAGCCGGGTCCGGATCTGGGACATCGCGACCGGCCGGATCGAGACCCAGCTCGAAGGCCACCACGACCGGGTGTACGCGGTCGCGTTCGCGGCCGACGGCCGTTGGCTGACCAGCGCCTCCTGGGACGGCGACGCCGTGGTCTGGGCCGACGGCGCCGTCCGGCACCGCCTCGGCGGCCACGTCGGCCGGCTCTGGACCGCGGCCGTCCACCCCCGCCGGCCGCTCCTCGCCACCGCCGGCGACGACCGCGTCGTCCGCCTCTGGGACCCGCACACCGGCCACGACCTCGGCCGGCTCCGCGGCCACACCGGCCGGATCCTCGCCGTGACCTTCAGCCCCGACGGCTCGCTGCTGGCCAGCGGCGGCGAGGACGGCACCGTCCGCCTCTGGAACGTCCCCGCCACCGGCGTCCCCACCCCGCGCGCCACCCTCCTCGGCGCGCCCGACGGCTGGGCCGCGCTGCTGCCGTCCGGCGCCTACAAGTACGAGGGCGACGTGGTCGGCGAGTTCTGGCACGCCGTCGGCATGTGCCGGTTCGAGCCGGGCGAGCTGGACACCCACCTCCCGGGCGTGCACCGGCTGCCCCCGGAGGCGGAGCTGTGAGGGCTGCTGCCGCCTCCGGCGCTGCCTCCGCCTCCGGCCGGCGGTGTGCGGGCCGCGCCGTGCGGCCGGGGGCCGCGCCGACAGGGCCCCGGGCCGTGCGGCTCAGGCCGTGCGGAGGGCCTTGAGGGGGTCGGTGCGGGCGGCGCGCAGGGCCGGGTAGAGGCCGGCCAGGAGACCGACGACCGTGCCGATCAGCGGCGCGGGGAGGGTGGCGGCCGGTTGCAGCACCGCGGTCCAGTCGCGGGCCGCGGCCGTCCCGAGGACCACCAGGACGCCGATGCCGGTACCGATCAGGCCGCCGAGGGTGCCGAGCACGGTGGACTCGGTGAGGAACTGCCCGGCGATGTGCCAGGTGCGGGCGCCGAGGGAGCGGCGCAGGCCGATCTCCTGGGTGCGTTCCAGCACGGCGACCAGCGTCGTGTTGGCGATCCCGACGGCGCCGACGACCAGGCAGATCCCGGCGAGCGCGAGGAACAGGCCGGTGAGGTCGGAGGTGACCTTGTCCTGGAGGCTGTGCGGGTCCGGCGGCGGGACGACGGTGAACCGTTCGGGCGCGTCCGGCCGCAGGGCGACGGCGAGTTGGCGGGCCACGACGGGGGCCGCGCCCATCCGGGTGGCCACCAGGAGCTGGGCCTCCTGGTCCTTGCCCGTACCGGGGTTGCCGAACCGGTCCAGCGCGGTGCTGGTCGGGATGACGATGCCCAGCAGGCTGTCCGGCAGGCGCTGGACCTCGGAGTAGACGCCGATCACCGTGAACGGCAGACCGTCGACGAAGACCGCGGGCTGGGCGTCCAGCCGGTTGACACCGAGACGCTTCGCGGCGGCCGAGCTGAGCAGCGCGACCGGCAGCCGTTCACGCTGCGCGAAGGCGTCCAGGGTGGTGCCGGCGGCCAGCGTCGGCTGCATCGCGGCGACCGCGCCGGGGGTGGCGGCGAGCAGCGAGAGGCCCTGGCCGGCGGAGTCCCCGGTGGGCGTGGCGGAGATCCGCACGTCGGCCTTGGGGACCCGCCACCAGACCCCGGCCGCGGCCACGCCGTTGATCCGGCCGGCCCGGGCGTCCGCGTCCTCGGGGAACCCCGTCGGCGGGTTGGCGCCGGGGGCGAGGCCCTCGGTGGAGGGGTGGTCGGAGACGGTGACGGTGGTCGCCTTGGTGAGGCTGAACTGCTCGCCGATCTGGCCGGAGGCGGTCGCGGTGAGGCCGAGCACGGCGACGAAGGCGCCGATGCCGAGGACGGTGCCGAGCATGGTGAGGGCCGAGCGGCCGGGCCGCTGGAGCGTGCCGGACATGGCCTCCGCGAGGAGGTCGCGCAGGCCGAGGCGGGAGGCGGGGTCGGACAGGACGCTGCGCACCTCAGGCCTCCCTGCTGCCGGCCGGGCGGGAAACGGACGGGCCGGGGACGGCCGGGCCGCTGCCGGTCGGGCCGACGACCGCCGGTTCGCGCCCGGGTTCGGTGAGGCGGCCGTCGGCGATCCGGACGGTGCGCTGGGCACGGGCGGCGACGGCGGGGTCGTGGGTGATGACGAGCAGGGTGAAGCCCTGGTCGTGGAGCTCGTCGAACTGGGCGAGCACGGCGCTCGCGTTGGCCGAGTCGAGGTTGCCGGTGGGTTCGTCGCAGAGCAGCAGGCTGGGCCGGTTGACCAGGGCACGGGCGATGGCGACGCGCTGGCGCTCGCCGCCGGAGAGCGTGCTGGGCAGCGCGTGGGTGCGGTGGACGAGGCCGACCTGGGCGAGGGCGGCGCGGGCGGCCGCGCCGCGTTCGGTGCGCGGGGTGCGGTTGTAGACCTGGGCGAGCTGCACGTTCTCCTCGGCGGTGCGGTGGGCGAGCAGGTGGAAGGACTGGAAGACGAAGCCGATCCGGCGGCCGCGCAGGGTGGAGCGGTCGCGGTCGGAGAGCCGGGCGGTGTCGATGCCGTCGAGTTCGTAGCTGCCGGTGGTGGGGGTGTCGAGCAGGCCGAGCAGGTGCAGCAGGGTGGACTTGCCGGAGCCGGAGGGGCCGGTGATGGCGACGTACTCGCCCGAGTGGACGGCCAGGTCCGCGGGGTGGAGGGCGGTGACGGGCGGCGGGCCGGGGAAGCTGCGGCCGAGGCCGCGCAGCCGGATGACCGGCGCCGCGGCGGTGGGGGTGGGCACCGTGGCGGCGGTGGCGGGCGTCGTGGCGGGGGCGGTCACCGGCCGACCACCACCTGGTCGCCGGCGGCGAGCGTGCCGCCCTCGGCCGCGGTGACGGCCACGAACCCCTGGTCGGCGACGCCGGTGGTGACGGTGACGTTGGTCCGGGCGCCGGCGGCGTCGACCTTGGTGACGGCGGTGCGCCCGGCCGAGGTGGTGAACACCGCGGCGACCGGGACGGCCAGCACCGGCGCGGTCGAGTCGCCCTTGAGCACGGTGATCTTGACGTTCTGGCCGTTCAGCTCCGCCGGGATCGGGCCCAGGGTGGTGATGGTCACCGGGATGTACGCGGCGACGCCGCCGCCCCCGGCGGTCGACTGGGAGCCGCCCGACCCGCCCGCACCTCCGGTACCGCCCGAACCACCCGATCCGCCGGTGCCGCCGCTGCCGCCCGAGGAGCCACCGCCCCCCGGCCCTCCGGCCCCGCCGCCGCCGATCGGGACGACCCTGCCGGAGAGCGCGGCGGTGGTCTGCGCACCGAGCCCGGCGACCGTGCCGGTCAGCTTGGCGCCGCCGCCCGCCTCGGCGAGGATCTCGACGGTCATCCCGGGCTTCACCCCGGCGGCCTGGCCGGGCGTGAGCTGCCCCACGAGCCCGAGCTGTCCGCTCATCAGGGAGAGCAGCACGCCGGTGGCGGGGGAGCCGACGGCGGCGTTGACGGCCGTCACGGTGGCCGGGACGGTGGGCAGGACGACCGCCTCGGCGGCCGGCAGCATCGGACCGTTCACCGCCTCGGCCTTGGCGAGGGTGTCCCGTTCGGCGGCGAGCTGCTTCTTCGCGGCGTCGAGCTGCTGGTCGACGGTCAGCCCGCCCGTGCCGCCGCTGCCGCCGGGCGTGCCGCCGGGCGTGCCCGTGCCCTGCGCGGAGGCGGTCGTGCCGGGCGGCGTCGTGCCGCTGGGGGTCGTGCCGGTCGAGGGGGTGCCCGTGGGCGTCGTACCGGTGCCGGTGGATCCGCCCGTGGCGCCCGCCGACTTCTGGGCGGTGAGCGCGTCCACCGTCTGCTTCGCGGCGTCCACCGCCTTGCGCGCCGTGTCCACGGCCTGCTGGGTGGCCGTTCCGGTGGTCGGCACCGGGTAGCCCAGGTGCTCGTAGTACGCCTTGACGGCCTGCTTGGTGCCGGCGCCGAAGGTGCCCGAGGCGTCGGCTCCGGTCCGGTAGCCGAGCCCGGCGAGGGCGGCCTGCACCTCGGCGACGTCCGGTCCGGTGTCGCCGGGCCGGACGTCCCGGTAGGCGGGGACGGGCCCGGGCAGGACGAACAGCGGCCGGCCGGAGACCTCGGCCAGTTGCTGCCCGGCGGCGACCTGGTCCCCGGCCTTCACCCGCAGGCCGGACACGTAGAGCTGTTTCACGTCGGCCGAGGAGGCCGAGGGCAGCACGTCGTACTGGGTCGGCGGGAAGACCATGCCGCGCAGCACGACCGAGGGGTTCAGCACCTGCATCCCGGCGGTGGCCGTGATCAGGGTCGCGGGCGGCGGGTCGGTGGCGGCGGCCCGGTCGGCGGGGGACTTGACCAGCGAGGCGGCGCCGAGCCCCCCGACGGACACCACCGCGGCCACCGCCGCGACCAGGAGGAACGCCCGCCGCCGCCGGACCAGCCGGGACCGGCCGGGCGGCCCGGCGCCCTCCGGCACCTCGTTGCCGACTACCGCGTCCGGCCCCTCGCCGCCGAGTACCGCGTCCTGTCCCGCGCCCCCGTCGGCGCTCTCCTCGACCGGCCCCACCGAGCCGGAACCGTTCCTGCCGCGCCCGAACAACCCACCGTCTCCCAACGACCTGGTCTCCCCGCTGGACCTGGTGGTCCGGTCGGCGGGCCCCGGGGAGACGGGGGCCCGCCGACCGGGTCAACAGGGACCGAGGACCTGACTGTCCGTCACCAGCCAGTGGCCGTCCCGCTGGGCCAGCGTGTAGTGCGCCAGCTGGTTGGGCCGGTCGACCAGCTGGCCCGGGTCCTGCTGCCCGGACGTGGCGTCGTACTGGAGCCACTTCCGGACGGCGACGCAGTCCTCCAGCGCGGCGGTCTGCGCCCGGACCTCGATGCCGCGCACCGTGTGGTCCACCGGGCCCTTGGCGACCAGGTTGCGGGTGCCGAGGGCCTGGAGGTTCTGCCGCAGCTGGGCCAGCTGGTTGCCGGCCGCGCGCTCCGGGAGGCCGGCACCGTCCGCGCCGGAGCCGTCCTTGCCGGGGTTGGCGTTGGCCTGCAACAGGCTGTCCCAGTAGGCGAGGTAGTCCTTCCGGACGGTGTCCTGCTCGGCCGTCCACTTCGGCTGCCCGCCCGCGGCCGCGTCCTGGCCGGAGTCCTTGCCGCAGCCCGACACCCCGGCGGCCACGAGGACGGCCGCGACGAGCGGCAGGGCCACCGCGCGCAGCCCGCGGGCCCGCGCCGGAGCGGCCTGTGCCGCGCGGGCCTGCACCGGAACGGCCTGCACCGGAGCGGCCTGGGCCGCATGGGCCTGTGCCGCGCGGGTGGCTGCCGGTCCGGTCCCGGCCGGTCCGCCGGAGGTGGCCATCAGCCGCCCCCCAGCGCCTTCTTGACGACCGCCATCCGCTGGGCGGCGGCGTCCTTGACGGCCTGGAGCCCGGACTCGTTCCGCGCGATGAGCGCCTTCTGGTAGCCCTCCTCGACCGCGTACCAGGTGGCGAGCAGCTTGGCCTGCGTCTTGCAGCCCATGTCGGCGGTGGCGGTGTCCCGCTCCTTCTGGCCGACCGGGTCGGGCCAGGCGGCCGCGCTGGCGTCCACCGGGGTCTGGTACTGGTAGCCGAGCCCCTTCATGCAGCTGCTCCAGGCGTCCAGCGCGGCCCGGACCCGGGTGTCCTCACCGGTGAGGCTGTGCGCCTGCGCCCGCAGGTCGCCGACCAGGTCGCTCTTGGCCTCCGGGATCTTGGCGTCGGCGAGCTGCCGGTCCATTGCCGCGTGGCAGCCCCGGTCCGCCGTCGTGCCGTTGGTGGGCCCGCCGGGGCGCATGTCCCCGTTGAGCGCCTTGCCGTACTCGGGCGACTCGTTGGGCCGGCCCTCGGCGGTCGGCACCGAGCCGCCGCCCGCGGCCGGCGGCGGCCGGTGGTAGCCGGTCTGCTTGGCCGCGGTCAGCGAGAGGATGCCCAGCCGCTCGGAGTCGATCGGCGCGGGCGGCGGCTTCTGCCCGGCCGCCGCGGGCGTGTAGTCGAAGCCCTTGGCCTGCATGCAGGTCCGGGTCGCCTGCTCCCGGGCCTGGACGAACAGGAGGCTGTCGCCGGAGCTGATGCCGTAGCCGTCGAGCGGCAGTGCCACCTCGGCGCCGTCGGCCGGTTCGGTGAGGACGGCGGGGATGGCCGGCGCCGGGATCTTCTCGGTCGCCGAGCCGCCGTCCTTCGAACTGCTGCACGCCGCCGCCAGGAGCACCGCGCTCGCGGCCAGGCAGAGGCGGCCGAGTCGCGCACCACGGAACATGATCGGTCTCCGTCCTTACATCTCGTTCGTGTCCGGGCCCGGACGACCGGCCAGGGGCCACCGCGGGTGCTCGCCCCGCGGTGGCCCCTGGCTGCTAAGCCCCTGTGCCGTCAGCGACCGGGGGTGATCAGCAGTGGTACGTCGTGTTGTAGGCCCACATGTAGCTGTTGGCGCTGTAGTTGGTGGCCCAGAAGGACCCGTTCGCCAGGTAGTGGTCCTTGTAGGACCAGCCCGTGTTGCCGTTGATGTTCTGACCGGTCACGTAGCAGTAGATCCAGGCGGACTGGTCGGAGTAGCCGCGGCCCTGAAGCGTGCAGCTGGTGTTGGCGCAGGTGCGCAGGGCCACGCCGCCGTCGCGGGTGTCGTACCCGCCCCAGCTGCCGGCCGAGGCCACGCCCGCACCGGCACCGACGGCGCCGAGGCTCAGCAGTCCGGCGGCGGCCGCCGTCGCGATCTTCCGCATTGCTCCTCCTGATGGTTACGAGAGAATCCGCCGCCCTGGCCGGACGGCGGGTCGAACCTTTCAGGCGGACGGCTCCGCCGATCGAATTGCCCGTGATCAGCAGCCGTTCGCACGGCACTGATCCTGCCGGGCATTCAAGCACAGGAACAGGAACCACCTCCAGAAGTTGACCGGAAGAGCGGCCCGGACCGGTGAAAATTCGGGGAAACTTCCGGTGCAGTACCGGAATCCGGCTTCGCAGAATTCCGGGCCGGCGGAAATTCCGGACAGTGCGGGGCGATCCGTCCGGAACGAGGGTGCGCGGGGCCCCGTGGCCGGCCGCGCGCCGGCGTTCCCGGACGGGTCCCGGCAGCCCTCCCACCGGGTCCGCGGGCCGGTGGTTCGTGGGCGCCGGCCCCGGCGTGATGCCGGATCGTCCTTCACTGACGGGTCCTCATACGGCAGAATCGGTCCGCCGGTACCATCGCCGGCACCCTGATCCCGCTCCGCCGCAGGCCTCCGCACCGAGGTGGCCGTCCGTGCGGTCGCACGTCCACGAGCCCTACCGGGCCCGGCGGGCGAGAGGCGGACCGGCCGGCGAACGGTCGGCCTCCGGAGCGGTGGAGCACGGGCGCGTCCCGCGGGATCGCGGTGCAGAGTTGCGTACGTATGCCGTGCGGCGGGGTCGGACGGGGAATCCGGCCGACAGTTCGCGCGCGTTCACGGCAATTTTCACGGGGGAGTACGGGGGAAGTTCTGTGAGTCGAAGAGCGGATAAATTCGGGCCATTGCTGCGATCGGAGCGCAGGCGGGCGGCGTTGAGCCAGGAGGAACTCGCCGACCGCTCGGGGGTCACCGCCAGGGCGATTAGCAACCTGGAACGCTGTTGTTGTCGCCCGAGGGGGCAGACCGTCCGAAGACTGGTCGAGGCGCTGGAATTGCCGGAATCCGAGGCCGCCGCACTGCACCGCGCGGCGCGCGGGGTCGAGGCCTCCGGCGGCCCGGCAGCGGGGCTGGATCCGGGGCCGGAGCCGGGGCTGCCGTCCTGGGGGGAACCGGAGGCCGGTCAGGAGGTGGTGCAGGGCGTGGAACCCCCGGCGGAGCCCGGCGTTTCCGCGGAGTCGGAGTCGGAGCCGGAGCCGGAGCCGGAGTCGGAGCCGGAGTCACCGGGGGAGCCGGCCCTTCGCCCTTTGACGGAGGCCGAGTTGAACCGGTTGCTGGCCGGCCTCGCCCTCCTGGATCCGGCCGCGACGGCGGGTTCCGCCGGGCCGGTCGGCTTCGGCCGCCTGCTGCGGCTCCAGCGCCGGCGCGCCGGGCTGAGCCAGGAGGAACTGGCCGGCCGTTCGGGGCTGACCGCCCGCGCGATCAGCAACCTGGAACGCCACCGCAGCCGGCCCCGCGGGCAGACCGTCCGGCGGCTGGTCGAGGCCCTGCAGCTCCAGGGTGCGGAGGCCTCGGCCCTGCACGCCGCGGCCTCCGCGGCCTCCGGGGCCGAGGCGGCCGCGACCGCTGCCACGCCCGCCCCGCTGCCGGTCCGCCCACCCGGCCGGCCCGGGCTCTCCTGGGCCGGGCCGCCCACGCGGCAGCCGCCGCCGTACGCGGATCCGACGCTCCCGGACGTGGCGGCCGCGCTGCGCCGGCTCCGCGTCGGCCTCGGCCGGCGGAGCACACCGGGGACCGGTGCGGGGGTGCCGACAGGGCCGGTGGGGCTGGAGCCCGGAGCCTTGGAGATGCCGGCCGACGCCCTGGCCGGTCTGCGGCCCGCGCTGCGGCTGGCCACGACCGTGATGCTGGCGCGCCCCGAGCTGTACCGCGACACCATCTCCGAGTGCCTGAACCTGCTGTACGGCCTGACCGAGGCCACACCGTGACGTGACCTGATGTGACGTCACGCCAGGTTGTGGCGGCGCGTGGTGAACGGTCTTCTCCGCTGTGCGCCAGGGGGGTTCGCACCGCACGCGCCGATCCGTACCGCACGCGCCGATCCGTACCGCACGCACCGCCGGAACAGCCCGCACCACCCGCACCACCCGCACCGGTCCCAACCACCCTGCCCGGGCACGGCTTCGGCCCGGTGGGGGGGGCGGGGGGGCCCCCGGGCGCCCCCCCGCCCGGGCGGCGCCCGCGGCGCGCCCCCCCCCCCCCCCGGCCCCCACCCCCCGGCCCGGGCCCGGGCTCGGGCCGGGGGGCGCCCCGGGCAACCCCGGGCCCCGCCACCGGGCCTGGCGGGCCTCGGCCGCCGTCCCACTCGCCGTCTCAGCCGAGGCGGCGGGTGAGCGGGGCCCGGGAGCGGGTGAACAGGCCGGTGAGCAGGCCCGCGAGGAGCGGGACGGCCAGCGCGGTGAGCGCGATCTCGCCCCAGGGGACGACGACCGGGTTGGTCGCGCCCGGGTAGTCGATGGCCCGGGTCCTGAGCAGGGCGAGTGCCGGCACGAACCCGTTGACGGTGCCGAGCGCCGCGCCCAGTACGGCGATCACCGCGCACTGCACGCCGGAGAGTCGGCGGCGGATCCCCGGCGGTGCCCCGATGGCGGCCAGGGTGGCCTGGTCGCGCCGGGAGTCGGCGGCGGCGAGGCCGGTGGCGATGCAGGCGGCGCCGAGGACGACCAGCGCGGCGAAGCCGGTGAGGGCGAGGGTGGGCAGGTCGCCCTTGGGCTGGAAGCCGCGTTCGACGCTGAGCTGGGCCAGCGGCGCGAGCCGGTCGGTGGTGGCCTCCGCACGCTGCTGCGAGCGGTGGTCGGGTGCGGTGGCGGGCAGCCAGACCGCGCCGACGGGCCTGACGGTCACGCCCTGGCCCAGGCCCTCGACCGTCCTGGCGCCGACGACGCCGGCCCCGTAGCGGGCGGCCGCCGGGTTGTCGACCAGGACGGCGTCGACAGCGATCTCCTTGATGTCCTGCCTCGGGGTGGAGCCCGGCTGGGGGGCACTGGTGAACCCGCCGGTGAGCTGGAGCAGCACCTTGCCGTCGTGGATCCGGGAGGCGTCGAAGACGACGGCCTTGCCCGTGGCGAGCGCCTGGTCGGCGGCCGGGTCGCGGAGGTCGAAGGCGTTGTGCAGGACGGCCGCGTCGCCGACGACGAGGGTGTTGAGGCCGGGGACGCCCACCCGGGAGGCGCCACCCTTGACGGTCACCTCGCTGGAGCAGCCCTGGCACCAGGAGTACAACGCCTGGGAGAGGTCGGCCCGTTCGCCGAGGCCGGGCATGTCCTGTTCGACGGCCGACCGCAGCCGGGGGAGCTGCGGGTCGCCGGGGGTGACGGCGAGGGTGACGGCGTTGACCGGGGTGTGCGGGCGGTAGGTCTCGCGGTCCCGCGCCTCGGTGCTGGCCGTGTAGAGCCCGACGGCCACCGAGCCGGCGACGGCGGCCATGACGGCGGCGATGGCCGGGGCGGTGCGCCCGCGGTGGCGGGCGGAGTCGCGCAGGGCCAGCCGGCCGCTGAGCGGCAGGAAGCGGGCGAGCCGGCCGCAGAGCGAGACCAGCAGCGGGGTGAGGGCGAGCAGGCCGAGTTCGGCGGTGACCGAGCCGGCCAGCACCATCAGGGTCATCCGGTCGAGGCCGGCGAAGACGGCGATGCCACGGCCGGTGCCGTCGTCGGTGCCCACGGCGAGGAGCGCGGTGGCCGCACCGGTGACGAAGAGCACGGCACCGAGGGCGGTGGTCCAGCGGCTCGGCGGCTTGACGGTGTCGCGGCCGGTGAGCCCGGCGGTGACGCTCTGCCGGGCGGCCTGGAGGGCGGGCAGTGCGGCGGCGAGCAGCGCGGTGACCAGGCCGACGAGGCCGATCGCCGCGAGGTCGGTGGCCCGGAAGCCGAAGTGGCCGAACCGGTTGCCGGCGGTCTCCTCGATCCACGGCCGGAGTGCGGCGACCAGGCCGGTGCCGCCGAGGACACCGAGGGCCGCGCCGGCCACGCCGAGCACCAGGCCGCCGCCGAGGACGACGGCCGCGACGTGCCCGCGGTCGCCGCCGCCGGCGGCGAGCAGGGCCAGCTGCCGACGGGAGCGGCGGGCGCCGACGGCGAAGGCGGGCCCGGCGAGCAGGGCCACTTCGAGCAGGGCCATGCCGGCCACGGTGGCCGCCACCACGGCGGCGTTCTTCCGGGGGGAGTCGTCGAGGCTGAACCTCTGGGGGCGGTACGACAGTTCCGCGTCGGCGGGCGGGTGGAGCACAGCGGTGCGCGCGGTGGCGGTGAACCCGTACTGGTTGAGCCGCTGGACGCCGGCCCAGTCGAGCGGCTTGCCCGCCTCGGCCTTGACCAGCCAGGACGCCTTCGCCGTGGCCTGTTCGGAGAGCCCGGTCGGGGCCTTGGCGGCGGGGGCCAGGGCCGTGAGCGCCTCGACGACCTCGCCGGGGCGGCCGACGAACTCGACCTTGCCGAGGTCACCGGGGTGCTCCACCACGCCGGTCAGGGTGAACGGCGTCTTCTCCAGCCCCTTGAGGGTGGTGGTCGAGCCGATGCCCAGCCCGGACTCGTCGAGGAAGGCCCGGGTGACGGCGGCCTCGTGCGGGGCCTTCGGCGCGCGGCCCTCGACCAGGGTGATCCGGCCCTTCCAGACGGGGTCGGTGAGGTCGGCCTCGGCGGTGTCGGTCTGGAGCAGGCCGTGCCGGGACGCGGCGCTCGCGGTGGGCCCGGGGCCGGCCGGCAGCAGGGTGGCGCCGGGCAGCAGTTCCCGGAGCAGGTCGGCGGGGACGGTGCCGGCGCCGCGGGCCTGCTCCGGCGTCGGGGCCTGGCCCTCCCGGGGAGCGACGGCGTAGGCGCCGTCGTCGGCGAACGGGAGCTGGTGCACGGTGCTGCCGGGGGCGTAGGCGGTGAGGTACGCGTCGGCCCCGCCGAGGAGCCGTTCGGTCCGTTCGGCCGGGGTGAGCTGGCCGCTGCGGTGGACGATGTCGGCGCCGGTGACGCCGAGGACGGGAAGCGCGATCATGGCGACGACGAGGGCGCTGCGGCCCTTGGCGCGCAGGGCGTCGCGGCGGGCGATGCGCAGGGTGGCCCCGAGTGAGCGCAGCTTCATCGGGCCTCGATCCCCTCGTACCGGTGGGAGCGGCCGTGGCGGGCGGCGGTCCGCACCAGGGAGTCGGCGTCGCGGCCGACGGTCTCGTCCACGATCCGGCCGTCGCTGAGGAAGACGACGCGGTCGGCCCAGGTGGCGTGGCGGGGTTCGTGGGTGACCATCATGGCGGCGGCGCCGGCGTCGCAGCGGGCGCGCAGGACGGTGAGGACGGCTTCGCCGGTGGCGGAGTCGAGGGCGCCGGTGGGTTCGTCGGCGAGGACGAGGCGGCGGTCGCCGATCAGGGCGCGGGCGATGGCGACGCGCTGCTGCTGGCCGCCGGACATGTCGTCGGGGAAGCGGTCGGCGAGCTCGGGGATGCCCATCTCCTCCAGCGCGGCGACGGCCCTGCGCCGGGTCGTCCGTCCTGCGGCGCCGTCGAGTTCGAGGGGCAGGGCGATGTTCTCCGCGGCGGTGAGCGCCGGGATGAGGTTGTAGTCCTGGAAGACGTAGCCGACCGAACGGCGGCGGACCTCGGCGAGCCGCTTGCGGCCGAGCCCGCCGAGGGCGACGCCCTCGACCAGGACCTGACCCTCGGTCGGGCTGTCCAGGCCGCCCGCGAGGGAGAGCAGGGTGGACTTGCCGGAGCCGGACGGGCCCATCACGGCGACGAACTCGCCGGGGTGGACCTTCAGGTCGACCCCGCGCAGCGCCTGCACCTCGGCCGCGCCCCGGCCGTGGACCCGGGTGATGTGGTCGAGGTGGAGCACGGGCGTGGTGGCGCTCCTGCTGGGACTGGTCTGAGGCATGGGTGTTCCCCCTCTGGAGGTGGCACGGCGCCAGGTGGCACGGCGCTTCTGATGCGTGGCACGGCGATGTGGCACGGCGGTGTGGCACGGAGTGGTGCGCACGCCGACGTGACACGCCGACGTGGCGCGGTGGTGTGTGGCACGGCGAGGTGGCACGGCGGTGTGGCGCGGCGCCCGGCCGTGGACCGGGTGCGACGGCGGAAAGGGTCCGTGGACCGGCCGGGCGGGGTTCGCCGTGACCGGGTCGGACCTGCATACCCAGTATGTATACCGCACCCGCCGGGGAAAAGTATATGCAGTCCGCCGACATATAAGTCGGGGGGTCCGCCGCGGCCGTCGTGCGCCTACGCTGGCCGGGCCGGTACAGCTGAGGAAAGGTTGATCGACATGGCGGACGTGACGGCCCATCACACCGGGCCCGGCCAGGCCCCGCGCGCGGAGCTGGGCGTGATCGGCGGCTCCGGCCTGTACGCGCTGCTCGACGACGTCACCGAGGTCGCCGTCGACACCCCGTACGGCCCGCCCAGCGACTCGCTGTTCCTCGGCGACGTGGCCGGCCGCACCGTCGCCTTCCTGCCCCGGCACGGCCGCGGCCACCGGATCCCGCCGCACCGGATCAACTACCGCGCCAACCTCTGGGCGCTGCACGCCCTCGGCGTCCGGCAGGTGATCGGGCCCTGCGCGGCCGGCGGGCTGCGCCCCGAGTACGGCCCCGGCACACTGCTCGTCCCGGACCAGTTCGTCGACCGCACCTCGGGCCGCGCGCAGACGTTCTACGACGGTCTCCCGCTGCCCGACGGCTCGCTGCCCGAGGTGGTCCACGTCCCGATGGCCGACCCGTACTGCCCCGTCGGCCGGAACGCCGCCCTGGCCGCCGCCCGCGGCGCCGCCTGGGAGCCGGTCGACGGCGGCACCCTGGTGGTGATCGAGGGCCCGCGCTTCTCCACCCGCGCCGAGTCCCGCTGGTTCACCGCCAACGGCTGGTCGGTGGTCGGCATGACCGGCCACCCGGAGGCCGCCCTCGCCCGTGAACTCGGCCTCTGCTACACCTCGATGGCCCTGGTCACCGACCTCGACGCGGGGGTGGAGAGCGGCGAGGGCGTCACCCACGCCGAGGTGCTGGAGGTCTTCGGGCGCAACGTGGACCGGCTGCGCACCGTGCTGTTCAAGGTGCTGGAGGGCCTGCCCGCCACCCGGGACTGCATCTGCTCGCACACCCTGGACGGCCTCACGACGGGCCTGCCCGGCGTGTGACGCCCGCCCGCCGGCCGCCACCGGGGAATATTCGCTCGCGGGCCCGGGACGCACGGGCAACCATGGCCCGCATGAGCGACACACCCGAACGATGGACCAGGTCGACCGTCCACGCCGACATGTGGGCGGACCCGGACGACGACCCCCGCCACAACACCGGCGTCAGGACGGAGGGCGAACTCGCCACGCTCCAGGAGTTCCTGACCGGCTACCGGATGACCCTGCGGATGAAGTGCGAGGGCCTGGACCCGGAGCAGCTGGCCCGCCGGTCGGTCCCGCCGTCCACGATGTCGCTGCTCGGCCTGGTCCGTCACCTCGCCGAGGTGGAACGGGACTGGCACAACTGGCTCGGCCACGGCGAACCGCTGCCGAAGCTGTACGGCGAGCGCGACGCGGACTTCGACGGCGTCGTCGCCGACCGGGCCGCGGTGGACGCCGCCTTCGCCGACCTGGAGCGCGAGCAGGCCGCGACCGACGCCGCGCTGGCCGCCCACCCGGACCTGGGCGAGCGCGTGGGGAAGGACGCGATCGCGGTGCGGGAGCTGATGGTGCACCGGATCGACGAGTACGCCCGCCACTGCGGGCACGCCGACCTGCTGCGCGAGTGCGTCGACGGAAGGGTCGGCCAGTGAGGCCCGCCGCCCGACGGGTTTGTATCCGGCGGGTATCAGGGAGCGCTCGGCCTGCCGTCGATCCGGTGCGCCGGGCCGCGGCGGAGGGGGCCCGGGCGCGGCTCCGCCCGGTCTGCCCGGGCCGTCGCCGACCGGGCTGACCTGGGGGTTCGCGGGCGGGTGAGGGGCGCGGGCGGGGCCGTGTGCCCCTCCGGGCGGCCGGGTCACCGTGCCCGGTGTCTGCCGTATCGTTCCTTTCGTGTCGCCGGACGCCCACCAGGCCGCGTACCCGTCGTGCGTGCGGCCGGGCGGCGCCCCACCCGAACGGTCCGAACAGGAGCACTCTGCCCGTGTCCTCGTCCGCCCCGGCCGGGGCCGCCCCACGCCCCGTCCGCGTCCTGCTGGTGGAGGACGACGACCTGATGCGCCACTCCTTCACCGTCGCCCTGGAACGCTACGGCTACGAGATGCGGGCCGCGGCCGACGGGCTCACCGGGCTCGAACACTTCCGGGACGAGCCCTTCGACCTGCTGATCCTGGACGTGATGCTCCCCGGACTGGACGGGATCGGCCTCTGCCGCAGGGTCCGGGAGACCAGTCTGGTGCCCGTGCTGATGATGTCCGCGCGCGGCGACGGCCTCGACGTCGTCGCCGGGCTGGAGGCCGGGGCGGACGACTACGTGGTCAAGCCCGTGGACACCTACGTGCTCGTGGCCCGCATCCGTTCGCTGCTGCGGCGGGCGACCTACGCACCCGCCCCCGTCCCCGGGCAGGCCCCGGACGGGCCGCCGCCGTCCGCGCAGGAAGTGCTCGTCTTCGGGGACCTGGTCATCGACACCGCCGGCATGGAGGTGTCCCTCGCCGGAAGCCCCGTGGCGCTGACCCCGACCGAACTCAAGCTGCTGCTGGAGTTCGCCGCCCACCCGGGCGTCGTGCTGGAGCGGCACACCCTGCTGCGCGACGTCTGGGAGTACGGCTGGGACGGCGACAGCCGGGTCGTGGACCTGTGCGTGCAGCGGCTGCGCAGGAAGCTGGGCCGCGAGTGGATCGAGACGGTCCGCGGTTTCGGCTACAAGTTCAGGCGCTGACGCCGGTGCGAACGTTCCGCCGGCTGCGGCCGGTCCGCGCCTCCCTGCGCTGGAAGATCGCCGCGCTGGCCGCGGTCACGGCCTGCCTGGTCGCGGCCGCGGTGGGCGCGCTGGTCCACCTGTGGACCGCGCACGACATCCGGGACCGGGCCGAGGCCCGGGCGTTCAACACCGTGTACTCGGCCATGGACGTCTACCGGCGCACCGGGGCGCTGGCCGACGGCGCCGAGCTCGACCCGGCCGCACTGCCGGCCCCGCTGCGCCACCCCGCCGACGGCGACCGGCACACGGCCTACGACGGAAGCGTCGAGGGGAACCTGGGGCCGAGCTACTGGGCCGCCCAGCGGACCGGCGGCCCGGGCAGCCCGGTGCTGGCCGTCCGGGTCAACATGAGTCCGGAGCTCTACGGGCTGCACCGGCTCGACGTGACCATGACCGTCGCCTCGCTGGCCGCACTCGCGGCCGCCGTTCCGCTGGTGGTCTACGGGGCCGGACTGGTCGCCCGCCGGCTGCGGCGGGTCTCCGAGACCGCGGCCCGGATCAGCGCCGGGGACCTCGACGCCCGCACCGGGCCCACCGAGGGCCACGACGAGGTGGCCGACATCGCCGCCACCGTCGACCTCATGGCCGACAGCCTCGGCCGGCGCCTGCACGCCGAACGCCGGTTCACCGCGGACGTGGCCCACGAGCTGCGCACCCCCGTCGGCGGTCTGCTGGCCGCCGCCGACCTGCTGCCGCCCGGTGAGACGGAGGACCTGCTCCGGGCCCGGGTCCGTGATCTGCGCGGCCTGGTCGAGGACCTGCTGGAGATCTCCCGCCTGGACGCCGGGGCCGAGCAGCCCGTCCGCGCCCGGGTGCCGCTCGGCGCCGTGGTCGCCGAGGCCGTGGCACGGACGGGCCTCGCCACCGAGGTCACCGTCGTGCAGGCGGCGGAGGCGGAGACCCTGGAGGCCGCGGAGGCCGCGGAGGCGGCGGAGACCGCCGACGCACGGGGCGGCGCACGGGGCGCCACAACCGTGGAGACCGACCCGCGCCGCCTGGAACGGATCGTCGGCAACCTCGTGATCAACGCCCACCGGCACGGGGCGCCCCCGGTGCAGGTCACCGTCGACGGCCCCACGGTCGTCGTGCGCGACCACGGCCCCGGCTTCCCGGCGGACCTGCTGCTGCACGGCCCGCGCCGCTTCCACACCGGCGCCACCGGGCGCGGCACCGGCCACGGGCTGGGCCTCACCATCGCCCTGGGGCAGGCCCGGCTGCTCGGCGCCGAGCTGCGACTGGACAACGCCCCGGACGGCGGCGCCGTCGCCACCCTGCGCCTGCCGGCCTGACCGCCGCGGCCCGACCGCCGGTGGCGCCCCCTGGGGCCCACCGGCCGTCCCCCTACAGAACTGCTACGAAGCGGCGCGGACGCCGATACACGCCGGCCCAGGCCCCGATACGTTCCCCGGACACCCTTCGAAGTGCACCTTCCTGCACCCGAAGAGGAGTCCCCGTGCTCACCGACCCCCTTGCCCCGTACACGCCGCACACGGCGCCCGGGATCGCTGCCGCCACCACGGACCTGACCAAGGTCTACGGCAGCGGCGACACCCGGGTGGTGGCCCTGGACCGGGTCAGCATCGGCTTCCGGGAGGGCGAGTTCACCGCGATCATGGGCCCCTCCGGCTGCGGCAAGTCGACCCTGATGCACTGCGCCGCCGGCCTCGACTCGCCCACCTCCGGCTCGGTGCGCATCGGCACCACCGAGCTGGGCACGCTGGGCGACCGGCAGCTGACCCAGCTGCGCCGTGACCGGGTCGGCTTCGTCTTCCAGGCGTTCAACCTGCTGCCGACCCTGACGGCGCTGGAGAACATCACGCTCCCGCCGGCCATCGCCGGACGCCGCCCCGACCGGCAGTGGCTGGACCGCGTGGTCTCGATGGTCGGCCTCTCGCAGCGCCTCGACCACCGGCCCGCCCAGCTGTCCGGCGGGCAGCAGCAGCGCGTCGCGGTCGCCCGCGCCCTGGCCTCGCGGCCCGCGATCGTCTTCGGCGACGAACCGACCGGCAACCTCGACTCCCGTGCCGGGGCCGAGGTCCTGGGGTTCCTGCGCGACTCGGTGCGCGAGCTGGGCCAGACCGTGGTGATGGTCACCCACGACCCCGTCGCCGCCGGGTTCGCCGACCGCGTGGTCTTCCTCTCCGACGGCCGCCTGGTCGACGAGATGACGCGCCCCACGCCGGACCGGGTCCTCGACGTCATGCTGCGCCTCTCCGGGGGGAGCCCCGAGGCCGCCGCAATCACCGGCCGATCCCCGCGGAGCGCCCCGCGGCCCCAGCCGCGGCCCCACCCGTAGCCCCTCCCGGACCTCGCTCCGCGGATCCACCTTCCGGACCTCCTCACCTCCTCGAAAGCCGCCCATGCTGAGAACAGCCCTGCGCAACGTCCTGGCGCACAAGGCCCGTCTGGTCATGACCGTCCTCGCGGTCTGCCTCGGGGTCGCGTTCGTCTGCGGCACCCTCGTCTTCGCGGACTCGACCGCCGCGGCCTACCGCGCCGCCGCGTCGCGAAGCTTCGCCGACGTCGCGGTCACCGTGACGGCGAAGACGCCCCCGCCCGGCACGGCCGCCGACCAGCGGGACGACGCGCTCGACAGCGCGCTCGACGACGAGCTCGTACGGAAACTGGCCGCCGTGCCCGGCGTCGCCGCCGTGCGGCCCTCCGCCGACGGCCGGGCCGCCCTGAACGCGGCGGACGGCAGCCCGTTGCGCGTCAGGCCCGGGGCGAACCCGGCCGCCGCCTACCTGCCCGGCAAGGATGGCAAGGACGCCCGCCACCCCCTGGTCGAGGGCCGCGCCCCGTCCGGCGGCGACGAGATCGCGGTGGACAGCGGCACCGCCGCCGCCGGCCACTACCGCGTCGGCGACACGATCACCCTGGCCACCGACGGCCCGGCCATGACCAAGCGGCTCGTCGGCATCGTCACCACCGAGGACACCCGCGTCACCGTGGCCGGGACCCTCACGCTCTTCGACCGGGCCACCGCCCAGCAGCTGTTCGCCACCCCCGGCCACTACACCGCGATCGACCTCTCCGCCGCACCCGGCACCGACCAGTACGCGCTCGCCCGCCGGGTCACCGAGCTGCTCCCGGCCGGCCGGGCCGAGGCCACCACCGGTGCGGCGCAGGCCGCCCAGCAGGCCGTCTACGTCGACACCCTGACCCGCGGCTACCGCAAGACGCCGCTGGTCTTCGCCGGGGTCTCGCTCTTCATCGGCTCGTTCCTGGTCGTCAACACCTTCGCCATGCTCGTCACCCGGCGCACCCGCGAGATCGCGCTGCTGCGGGCGATCGGTGCCTCCCGCCGCCAGGTGGTGCGCTCCGTCCTCGCCGAGGCCTTCCTGGTCGGCCTCGCCTCCTCGGCGGCCGGCTTCCTGCTCGGCCTCGGCATCGCCTCCGTCCTGCCGGACGTCCTGGGCGCCGACGGCAACGCCCTGCCCCACGGCCCCCTGGTCGTCGGCGCCCGGCCGGTCGCGGCCGCGCTGTTCGTCGGGGTCGGTGTGACCGTGCTCGCCGCCTGGCTGCCCTCCCGCAGGGCGGCGAAGGTCGCGCCGATCGAGGCGCTGCGGACCGCCCAGCAGCCGGCGACCGGCCGGTTCCGCACCCGCGCCGCGGCCGGTCTGGGCCTGCTCGCCGTCGCCGTCGGCCTGCTGGTCCCGGTCACCAGGGCGAAGGACGCCTCCGAGGAGAACCTGCGGACCGCGATGCTCGGCTGCGGCGCCCTCGTCGTCGCCCTGACCGTGCTGGCGCCGATCCTCGCCGTCCCGGTGCTCCGGCTGACCGGCCGGCCGACCGGGCGCATGGGCATCACCGGCCACCTCGCCCGGCAGAACGCGCTGCGCGACCCCCGGCGCACCGCCGCCACCGCCGCCACCCTGCTGATCAGCACCGCACTGGTCACCGGCCTCGCCGTCATCGGCGAATCCACCGGGCGGGCCCTCGACCGCCAGGCCGCGGCCGGCCTCGGCGCCGACTACGTGATCAGCACCGGCACGACCACGACCGGCATCGACCCGGCCGCGGTGCAGCGGGTGGCCGGCACCCCCGGCGTGCGGACGGCGAGCGCCGTCGCGGACTCCGCCCTGTTCATCGGCGGCGGCGTCCGGGACGTCTCCGGCGTCGACCCCGGCACCGTGGACGACGTCATGACGCTCGACTTCGTCAGCGGCTCCGCCAAGGACCTCGGGCCCGGCCGGATCGCCCTGTCCAGCACCGTCGCCCGGGAGAACGGCGTGACCACCGGCGGCCGGGTCAACGCCCGCCTCGGCCGGGACCAGGACGTCGCCGGGTACACGGTGGTCGGCGTCTACCGGGACAACCCGACCGCGCACGACGCGCTCGGCGCCCGCGGCGACGTCCAGCGCAGCGCCTTCAAGCCCGGCTCCGTCCAGCGGGTCCTCGTCCGCACCGAACCCGGTGCGGCCACCGCGGCCACCCGGGACCGGCTGCGCGCCGCCGTCGGCAACAACCCGCTGGTCAAGGTGCAGGACCGGCCCGAGCTCGTCCACGAGGCCGCGGGCGCGATGGGCAACCTGCTGACCCTGATGTACGGGCTGCTCGCCATCGGCGTCGTGATCGCCGCGCTCGGCATCGCGAACACCCTGGCCATGTCGGTCGCCGAACGCACCCGCGAGATCGGCGTCCTGCGCGCCGTCGGCATGGACCGCGCCGGCGTCCGGCGGATGATCCGGCTGGAGGCGGTGACGGTCGCCGCGTTCGGCACCCTCCTGGGCCTGGCCGGCGGACTGTTCGGTGCCTGGGCGGTCGGCGCGCTCGCCAACGGCGCGATGAAGCAGTACGCGCTGGTGCTGCCCTGGGGGACGCTGCTCCTCGTGTGCGCGCTCTCCCTGGCGGTCGGCGCGGCCGCCGCCGCCGTCCCGGCCCGCCGGGCGGCCGCGCTGAGCCCGCTGGAGGCCGTCGCGGAGGTGTGACGCCCGGCCGGAGGCCATCTCCCGTGCAGTCCCGCCGTCCCCGGCGGGGCTGCACGGGCGTCAGGGCCCGCGCCCGGTCGCGTCGACGGGGAGCCGGCCCGCCCCGTGGGCCGGGCGGGCCGGAGGCGCAGGGGGGCCGTCGACGAGAAGTGCCGCGAGGCCGTGGGCGGTGGACCCGCCGTTCGTGCCCGCCGCTGCGCGAAGCGGCCCGAGGCCGTGCCGGTTCGCGAGGCCCGGTGGGGCCGGACCAGGGGCCGCCTCCTACGCTTGCGGCATCGACGAGGGAGGACAGTGGAGCTCACCACAGCGATACCGGAGCGCACGCTTGGGCCCCATCCGTTGGACGAGGACGGAATCGCGTCCCTGCTCGCGCGCTACGCGTTCGGGGACTCCTGCCTCCGTCGCGTCGTCCTCGACCAGGAGTACGGTGCCCGGGCGGCACGAGGACGGCTCGTCAGGCTCGTGATCGACGCCAGGGTCGTCAGCGACGGGCTGCTTGGGAGCCCGTGTGCCTGGACCTCGTGGACGTGCAGCGGTTTCGCATCGACGAGAGCGTCGGGTTCAGCTGGGTGCTCTACGACCCGCCGCAGTTCACGCACTTCGACGGCCTGTTGCAGGTGGATCTCTGCGCCGAACGCTTCGGTGCCGGGCGGCCCGCGAGTGCCGAGGAGGTCTTCGAAGGCTCTCAACTCGTCTTCGCGGCGGCCGGTGGCACCTGGAGTGCCCTGCAACCGTGGGCCCGGTGAGACGGCGCTTCGCTGCAGGCCGCGGCCGCCCCGCCCGCCGACGCCCGAGGGCGACGGACGCGTCCTCAGGAGTCGGCACGGGGCGGGCCGTTGGAGTTCGTGATCACCGTTCCGCCGATCACTTCGATGACATAGGCTGCCGAACGGCGACGCGATCCGCGCGGTGAGCCGGGAGCACGATGGCACAGGAGTCGATGACACACCGACGAGACGCCGGTCGGCCGGGGGCCGCTGCCGACGGGACGGCAGAGTCCCGGGCCGGCAACCCCTGGGACTCGACGCTGTCGTCCGAGGAGTTCGCGGCGGTCAAGGGCGTCGGGTTCGATCCGGTCGGGCAGGTCCTGGGCACGGCCGTCTTCACCATCGGGTACACCGGCGTCTGGGGCTGTCCCGGCGCGTGGTCGGCCGTAGACGGCGTGAAGGCGCCGTCCTCGGCGTGGGAGTCGTCCTTCGAGCCGTTGGTGAGGACGCTGTACGGGGCGCGCAGGCTGGCGCTGGCCCGCGCGGTCGCCGAGTGCCGCGCGCTCGGCGGCGACGGGATCGTCGGGGTGAGGCTGCGGATCGAGGCGTTCCCGGCGGGGGGCCTGGAGTTCACCGCGTGGGGCACCGCCGTCCGGGCCCGCTCGCGGATCCGGCCGCACCTGCCCTTCACGTCGCACCTGGGCGGCCAGGACTTCGCCAAGCTCATCCACACCGGATGGGTGCCCACCGGACTCGCCTTCGGCATCGCCCTCGCGATCCGGCACGACGACTGGCGCACCTCCCGCCGGATCCGGTGGACGGCCGGGAACCAGGAGGTCGACGGCTACACCCAGCTGATCAACCACGTCCGCCACGAAGCCCGGAACCGGCTGGCCCTCGACGCCGCGAAGCACGGCGGCGACGGGGTGGTGGTGGACGAGGTGGAGTTGACGGTGAGCGAGAGCGAGTGCCCCGGGTTCGGGTACTCGCGCGACCTCAGCGCGGAGGCGGTCCTCATCGGCACCTCCATCGCCCGGTTCGGCCGCTCCGGGCGGCCCGCCGGGCCCAGGCCACTGACCATCATGAGACTGGAGCGCGAGCGCTGACATGACCGAGCGAACGGGGCGGGACTTGACCGGGGGAGCCGCGCAGCCGGCTGCGGAGGGCGTACCCGAGGACGCGATGCGGCGGCTTGCGCAGCTCCGGCCGGGGGAGAAGGGCTCGCTCTTCACCTCGGACCTGACGGTGAACGAGTTCCTGCTGGTGCGCGAGGCCGGCTTCCGCCCGCTCGGCCTGGTCCTCGGCTCCTCGGTCTACCACGTCGGCATCCAGCTCGGCCGGTGGTCGAAGAACCAGGAACTGACCAAGCTGTCACAGGCCATGTACCACGCGCGCGAGCTGGCGATGGGCCGGATGGAGGCGGAGGCGAGCGCCCTGGGGGCGGACGGGATCGTGGGGGTGCGGCTGGACATCGAGTTCAAGGAGTTCGGCTCGGACATCGCCGAGTTCATCGCGGTCGGCACGGCGGTCAAGGCGGACGGCGCGGACCCGGGCCCGGGCGGGACCTGGCTCAACAACAAGGGCAAGCCGTTCACCTCGGACCTGTCCGGTCAGGACTTCTGGACGCTGATCCGGGCCGGATACGCGCCGCTGGACATGGTCATGGGGTCCTGCGTCTACCACGTGGCGCACCAGGGCTTCACCCAGGCGCTGGGCAACGCGGGCCGCAACGTGGAGGTCGAGCAGTTCACCCAGGCGCTCTACGACGCACGCGAGCTCGCGATGAGCCGCATGCAGGCGGAGGGGAAGGCCCTGGAGGCCGAGGGGATCGTGGCGGTCCAGCTGCGGCAGCACTCGCACACCTGGGGCTCTCACACCACCGAGTTCTTCGCCATCGGGACGGCGGTGCGCCCGCTTCGCGACGACCACGTCATCGACCGGCCGACCATGGTGCTGAGCCTCGATGCCTGAGACCGAGGTGGAACTGCTGGCCGCGGCGCTGCGGCGGGACAGCGCGGACCTGAACCTCTACGCCGAAGTGCTGTCGGCGAACCTCGCGGACTCCCTGCCGCCCGGCGCGGTACAGGTCAGGCGCAGGCGTTCGGTCACGGAACGGATGGCCGGGCGCGCGGGATCGGTCACCGAACTGGACGTCGCGCTCGGGGAGCAGCGGCTCTCGCTGCGGATGGACCGGGGCCGGGTGTCCGGGGAGATCTGCCACGAGGTGCGGGGCATCGTGCTCTCGCGGCGCCAGGTGGGCCTGGACGAGTGGATCGACGCCCTGGCCCGGTCGCTGGCCGAGGTCGCGGCCTCGAACGCCCGTGCCCGCGAGGCCATCGAGCGCTTCCTGCTCTGACCGGTCCGGCCGGTCCGACCGCCGCCGACCCCCGCGTCCGGGGGTCGGCCGTCGCCGCCGGCCGAAGGCGGCCGGGCCGGTGTTGTGGCAGCACCAACTCGGTGCGCCACCGGCGCGGCGGCGCCACGAGGGCGCCGCCAACGCCTGGCAGCCCTGAAGTCGGCAGCTCGATCAACCCGGCGGCCTCCCCGGCCACGGCATCAGGTGAGCCGCGGGGCGACCTCGGCTGCAACCCACTCCATCGCCTCTCCGACATGCTCGGCCGCGACAGGCAGCCACAGGGTGCAAGCGGAAAGCCCTGCCTCGGCGAGCTCCCTGAGGTCGGCGGCGACGCTCGCCGCGGTGGGTGCAGCACCACCGAGTGGTCGTCCCGGTGGCGGAACCACCGCGGGGATGCCGGGCGGAGTGAGGAACGCGGCTGAAGCGAGCGTCAGGCGGTCGGCGTTCCCGGTGTCGCCGGCGAGGCCGTGCAGGCGGCGCCGGACGTCACCGACCTCCGCGGCGTCGGCGCCGGTGCCGTACCAACCGTCGCCGAACCGCAGCGCACGGCGCAGGGCGGCGTCGCTGTGGCCGCCGACCCACACGGGCGGACCGCCGGCCGTGACCGGAGGCACTCCCAGGCGCGCCCCGTGCAGTGTCGTGAACGGCCCCTCGAAGTCTGCGGGGCGCCTGGTCCACAGGGCCTTGGCGGCGGCGAGGTGGTCGTCGGTCCGCGCACCACGTTCACGGGCGGGTACCCCGACGGCAGCGAACTCGTCCGGGTTCCAGCCGGTGCCGACGCCCAGGACCAGGCGGCCGCCGGAGACGACGTCCAGAGTGGCCGCTTGGTTGGCGAGCACCAGCGCCGGGTAGTACGGCGCGACGAGTACGGACGTCAGCAGCCTCAGACGCGTCGTCGCCCCTGCGACGGCCGACAGCAGAACAAGCGGGTCCGCGTCGAGGCCGAACCCGCTGTCCAGGAGGCGGTTGCCGACCGCGACGTGATCGAAGCCCAGGTCTTCGGCGTGGCGGGCGGCGTGGAGCACGCCGGTCCCGTCGTCAAGCGGCCAGCGCGGTTGAAGGGAGACGCCGAGGCGCAGCGGGGGCATGAGGTTGCCTTTCGGTGGCAGTCCGGTGGCGACACGACGACCGCCCGACCGCCCTGTCGCCACACCCAACCCCGCACCGCCTCCGTTTCATCCCGGCCGGGACGCAGCGGATCACCCATCGCTCCGTGCGGTGCTCGCCGGCCAACTCCGGGGACCCCGCCGACCGGTGACCTTCCCGGTCGGGGCGCCACGGTGGCCACGAGGTCTCCGGTGTCGGGTTCCTCCCGGCCGACGAACCCTCACCGGAGACCTCGCGCCGTCCCGATCAGGACACGTCGCCGCTCAGCTCACTTCGAAACACGGCCTACTGGTCGTGCTGGGGCCAGACGGGGCCCTGATCGGTCCAGACGACACCCTTGTTGCGGCAGAGGCAGAAGGGGTGGCCGATGGGGTCGGTGTAGACGCGGAAGCCGTAGCCGTCGGGTTCGATGCAGTCCCGCTGCAGGGTCGCGCCGAGAGCAAGGACGCGGCGCTGTTCGGCCTCGATGTCGTCGACCTCGAAGTCGAGGTGGAACTGCTTGGGGTGCTCGCTGTCGGGCCACTGCGGGGCGCGGTAGTCCTCCACCTGGATGAAGGCCAGTTCGATCCCGCCGAACTGGATGCCGGCCCAGTGCTCGTTACTGCTCTCCTTGACCGGGAGCCCCGTCACCTCGGAGTAGAAGGCTGCCAGCTTCATCGTGTCCGGGCAGTCGATAATGAAGTCGGTGAGTCGTAGCATCCCGCGATCTTGCCACAGGGCCACCTGAGCCGGACCTCGGGGAGGCCCTGGCCGGCGCCGCATCAGGCGTCGTTCGCCTTGGCGACGACTTCGCGCAGCCGTTCGTCGGCGGCGGGTCCGTTCCGCCCGATGAGTTGGCGGCGGATCACGCCGGCCTGCTTCTCGTGGCCGGCGTGGTCCGTGTCGTCGAGGGCGAAGGGGCGCGGGGTGGTGAGCCGGGCCCCGATCGTCGTCGTCGATCTCACGGACTCGAACATGTTCTGACACCCAGTCATGCCAGCAGGTGACACGTCGCCGGGCGCATTCGGGCGACGTGTCAGGTCACGACAGGGCGTACGTCGCCTGATGCGCTATCCGGCGGGGATGCCGCGGAGGAGGAAGGGGAGGTGGGCGCCGCGGGCGAGGGCGGTGAGGGCCTGGGTGACGCGGCGGTGCTCTCCGACGGTCATGACGTCGGCGAGGCGGGTGTCGGGGATCCAGTGCAGGCCGAGGACGTGGTGGGGCGGTCGGTGGCGGGTGAGGGTGGTGTCCTGGGCGCGGGTGAGGCGGCCGCCCCAGTAGACGAAGTGAACAGCCTCGGGGCGGAGTTGTTCGTCGGTGTGGTCGGCGGCGAGGAGGGTGCGCAGGGGGAGGACGAGGCCGGTCTGGGTCTCGGTGTGGCGGCGGGCGGCGAGGTGGGGGAGCTCGTTGCGTTCGGCGCTGCCGCCGGGGAGGGTGTGGCCGTTGCGGAGGGTGGTTTCGAGGAGGAGGACGGCGCCGTCGGAGTTGAGGACGAGCGCCTGGTGGTCGAGCCGGCGGCGGGGCGGGTTGGTGAGGATGTCGGGGAGGGGGTACAGCACGTCGGGCTCCGAGGGAGGGGTCGGGTGTGGCCGGCAGGAGGGAGTAGCAGGTGGGGAGGCCGACGGTCAGGCCGGTGGCGAGGATCAGGCCGAAGACGAGAAGGCGCGGGGCCAGGGGCCCGGCGCGGATCAGTCGGCAGGCGAGTGCGGCGGTGCCGCCGCTGAGGGCGGGCACGGCGAGGACCGTCGTCAGGAGCCTGAGGGTTGGGCTCACGCGACGTCGTGCGCGCGGGGCCTGCCGGGGTGCTGGACGGTGACGTCGTGAGGGTGGTCAAGCCGCTGGACGTGCTCGGGCTTGGTGGTCCACTCGCAGCCGCCGCCGACGGGCCGGAGGTAGGCGAGGCCGGCGAGGGTTTCCATGTGGACGCCCTCGGCGGGCTCCCCGTCGGCGGTCCGGTGGGCGAGGTCGCGGACGATTTCGCCGACCTTGGGCGTGTAGACGGGCATGCGGGGGCAGCTGGACACGTTGGCTCCGATGGTAGCTCTGGGTTCCGGATCTCTTACCCGGTGTAGCCATGGTGCCCCAGTCGGCCTACGATGGCGAGGGTCTCAACGTTGACCAAACTGTCTTGTGAAAGGTCTCGGTGTTCATGGATGAGCCGCTAGTTGACGCCTCATCATCGCCAGCCGTTCGCTTCGGAAGGGAACTCCACAGGTCACGGCGGGCAAGGGGATGGTCTCAGGTCGGCTTGTCGAAGCGCATGGGGTACTCCAACACGCTTGTGTCGTACGTCGAACGGGCGAAGCGTCCTCCAACAAGGAACTTTGCTGTTAAAGCCGACGAGGTGTTCGAGAGCGGAGGTGCCTTCTTCGAGCTCTGGCGTCGGTATGCGAAGGCGAGCCTGCTGGAAGGCTTTCCGGAGTATGCCGACGCGGAGGCGCGGTGCCGCCGCTTGCGCTCGTTCGGCCTGACCGTCGTCACGGGCCTCTTCCAGGTGCCCGAATATGCCCAAGCGCTGGCCTATGCGGCTGTCGAGCGAGGTGCGATCAGGGCGGCCGAAGCAGAGGAGCGAGTGGACTTCCTGGCGAGCCGTCAGTCTCTGCTCGACAGGAAGTCGCCGCCGTTGATCCATGCCGTGCTGGACGAGAGCTGCCTCGTGCGGCCGGTTGGCGGCTATGCCGTTATGTTCAAGCAGCTCGACCGCATAGCGGAGCTCGCCTCACGGCCCAACGTCACCATCCAGGTTGCTCCGTTCCACCTGGGCGAGCATCTTCCGTTCACGATGCCGGTGACCCTGCTGGATCTTCCGGATGGTTCCGTTGTCGGCTACGCCGAATCACATGCTCGTGGCCATCTTGAACGAACCCGGGAAAGGGTCGTGGCCTGGGAGAGAGAGTACGATCAGCTGGTGGTGGAAGCGCTGCCCAAGGCGGCCTCCCTGGCACTGATCCACAAGGCTCGGAAGGAACTTGCTCCATGAACCCTGACCTGTCCGGCGCGTCCTGGGTCAAGTCGTCGTACTCCAACAACGGCGGTGAATGCGTGGAGGTCTCCGCAAGCTTCCCGGGTGCCGTCCCCGTCCGCGACTCCAAGGATCCCGAGGGCCCCGCACTCGTCTTCCCCCGCGCCGTCTGGCAGTCGTTCGTCGCCGGTGTCCAGGCCGGTGAGTTCGGCGCCGTCTGACCCGGCCCGCACCTGAGGACCCCCGACCGGCATCGGTCGGGGGCCTTTTCGTCAGGACGGGGCGGGTCACCGTCGCGAGATGGTGACCCGCCCAGGGGAGTTGCGAGTTGCCGGGAGATGATCGTCTCGCGCCCGCACGCCCATCCGCACCGGAGTTCACGCGGCGGGAGGCCGGCCTCCGGGCCTCATCCGGCTCCGGTCATGATCCGCCGGGCAGGAGCGCGGCGATCTCACCCAGGACCCGGGCCGCCGGTGCCGGGTCGACCAGCCACTTCAGGTGGCTGCTGGTGAGCGTGCGGACGTCGTACGAGTTCTCCGGCGTCAGCGCGTCGCCCTCGCGGATCATCCGGTCCTGCATGGCGAGCGGCACGCTGGTGTCCTCGGTCAGCCGGACGTACGACCTGGGGATCCGCCCCCAGCTGTCGGCCTGCGCCCGGTCGTCGGAGGTGCCGGCGTCGAGGTTCTCGTCGGGCTGGAGGGTGTTGAGGAAGACCAGCAACTCCTCGTCCGTCCCGTCGGCGAGGAAGGCCGCCTTGAAGGCCGCGAGGACGCCGGGGTCGGCGGTGCGGAAGTTGGAGCGCAGCAGCCCGAGCTCGGCGGGGTTCGCGACCATCGCCGAGGCCAGCCCCGCGGCGTCGACCGTGGCCATCTCGGGCTCGGCGTAGTAGGCGCCGACGTCGAGGGTGACGGGGCACCAGGAGGAGACGTAGACGATGTGGTCGATCAGGTCGGGCCGCCGGTTGGCCGCGACCGTGGCCGTGATGCCGCCGCGGCTGTGCGAGACGAGGACGACCGGCCCGTTCCGCTTGGCCCGCTCCAGTATCCCGATGAGGTGCGCGGCGTTGTCGGCGAGCGTCACGCCCTTGATGGCCCCGGGCTCGGTGGCGAGCCCGCCGAGGTCCTGCGGCGCCTGGTAGGCCCGGGGGTACGTCGCGGCGAACCCGTGCCCCGGCAGGTCGACGGCGACCGAGCGGTGGCCGAGGAGGCCGAGTTCGGCCTGGAGCGGCGCGAAGGAGAAGGAGTTCGCGAAGGCTCCGTGGACCAGTACGAACGTCGGTTGCATCTGCACTCACTTTCTGTGGCGTGGAGCCGGCGGCCCGGGGAGGGCTACGCGGTCTCGGGGAGCGGGGCCTCGTCGGGCCGGCCGTCTGCCGTGCCGGCTGTGCCTGCCGTGTCTGCCGTGTCGCCGCCCGGGCGCCGGGTGCGCTCCGCCCATGCGGTCACCGGCGGGCCTGCTGCGCCCACGGCCGCGAAGAACGCGCCGAGCAGCAGCCAGCCCGCGTGTCCGAGCCCGAGGACCGCCGTCGTGAGGACCACCGGGGCCAGGGCCTGGCCGGCGTTGAAGCCGACGCCGAAGAAGCCCTGGTACTGCCCCTGGGCGTGGTCGGGCGCGAGACCGAAGCCGAGCGCGTAGCCGCCCGAGGACTCCCACACCTCTCCGAGACTGTGCACGCAGACGGCGAGGACGGCGAGCCCCGGCGCGACCCAGACCGGAACGTCCGCGGTCAGGGCCATCAGGGGGCAGCTGACCAGGAAGAGCAGCCCCGCGAGACGGAACGCCCGGCCACCCTGGCGCGGTGTCTCCACCCGGGAGCCGATCCTGCTCTGGAGCAGTATGCACACCCCGCTGTTGACCGCGTTGACCACCGCCACGGTCCAGCGGGGCGCGTCGGTGTGGGCGGACAGCCAGATCGGCAGGAGTAGGGAGACGGTCTGGTACTGCAGGCCCATCGCGCCGTAGAGCGCGACGAAGGACACGTACGGCCGGTCGGACAGGACGGCCCAGCGGTTGTGCTTCTCGGGCTGGGGCAGGGGCCGGTAGTTCGGGACGCCGCCCAGGGCGATCAGGCCGGCGAAGGCGAAGCTGGCGGCGTTGGCGAGGATGAGAGCGGTGTAGGCCGCGCGGGTGTCGACCGTGACGGCGAAGGCGGCGCCACCGGTGCCCAGGACCACGCCGAGGTTGACGAACGTGCGGAGCTTCGCCATGAAGGCGGCCGGGCGTTCACCGCCGGCCCGGGCGATGAGCGCACCACCTGCCGCGCCGCCCGCCGTCGCCGCCAGCCGGTCCAGGGTGGCGATGAGCATGAACGTGACCCAGTCGTCGATGAAGACGAAGGAGGCCATCGTCGCGGCCTGCATCGCGACGGCCGCCAGCCAGACCGTGCGCGGCCCGTACCGGTCGGCCAGGTTCCCGGCCGGGATCCCCGCCAGCAGTCCGACCAGCCCGGCGATCGTGAGGCCGGCACCGACCTGCGCGGCGGGCAGGTGCACCACCAGCGTGAAGTAGAGCACCGAAGCGGTGTTGAACAGCCCGTTGCCCACCCGACTGACGAAGCTCGCGAGGATGAGGGCACGTTGGGGGCCGCTCGGGCCCGATAAGCCGGGTATCCGCAGCCCGGTGCTCTTCGCGATCATGCTGAACAGGCTAACAGTGCCCCCCGCAGGCACCCTCGGCACGTGGGGCCGTCCTCCCGCCCTGGACGGTTCCTCCGGTGCACACGGTGGCCGGCCCCCGTGCAGCGAGCGGACAACGGGCCGCCGCTCCGGCTCCACCGTCCTGAACACCACCGGCCGGGGAAGCGAACTGGCGACAGGTCAGAAGAAGGAAGCATGCGGGATGCGGCCGTTATCCTGCCCCGATGGAAGATCGCGAAGTGTTCGCCGGGGGAGTCAACCACGTGGTCCGGGAAGGGGATCGGGTGCGCCGCCCGGCCGGGCCGTGGAGCGGAACGGTGCAGCGGCTGCTCGCGCATCTGGCCGACACGGGGTTCACGGGCGCGCCGAGGCCGTACGGGGTGGCCGCGGACGGTGCGGAGGAGATCGTCGGGTACCTGCCCGGCGAGGTCGGGCACGACTTCGCCGCCCCCCAAGTACGCAGCGACGCCTCGCTGGTGGCGGTGGCCCGGCTGCTGCGCCGGCTCCACGACGCCACCGCGGACTTCGCGCGCGAGCCGGGCGATGTGTGGTACTTCCCGGAGCGTGAGCCGGCGGAGGTGATCTGCCACGGCGACGCGGCCACCTACAACACGGTGTTCCGCGACGAACTCCCGGTCGCCTTCATCGACTTCGACACCGCACATCCGGCTCCGCGGCTCTGGGACGCGGCCTACACGGCGTACCGTTTCGTGCCGCTCTACGCTCCGGACGAGGTGGGGCTCACGCTGGAGGTGCCGGAGGCCCTGCGCCGCCTGGCCCTGTTCGCGGACGGCTACGGGCTGTCCGGTGCGGAGCGGGCCGAGCTGCCCCGGGTCGCGGCCGAGCGCCTGCGGGCACTGGTGGCGTGGATGCACGAGCAGGCGGAGGCCGGTCACCCCGCGTTCGCGCGGCACGTCGCGGAGGGTCACGACCGCCGCTACCTGACCGACGCGGACTGGATCGAAGACACCTTCGCGGCGCCCGCCGGGCCCGTTCACGACGGACACTGAAGGGCGGGAGGAATTCCGGGACGGAACGGGAGGAGATTCGGGGCGGGAGGCACACCCACTCTCCGCCACTCTCAACTTATAGCGTACGGGGGGCCTTGCGGCAAGGCCCCCTTCGTGGCGCAGAATTGCCGACCGTTGCCAGGGCCTGCGGAAATCCAGGGCCTGCGGAAATCAATGGGGGCTTTTGATGTTCGACGTGATCGTCGTCGGCGGTGGACCGACCGGGATGATGCTGGCCGCCGAGCTGCGGCTGTCCGGGGTGAGCACGGTGGTGCTCGACAGGATGGCCGAGCCGTTCGAGTTCGTCAGGGCGCTGGGCCTGCACGCGCGCAGCATCGAGGTGATGGACCAGCGCGGCCTG
>NZ_JBHJUK010000009.1:114452-123694 GCF_042266225.1 Kitasatospora sp. NPDC056181 | reverse complement strand
TCGTGCCCGGGGCCGCCTTCGCCGTTTCCGCGGGCGTGCCCGCCGGCCGCTACCGGCCGCTGACGTCCGGGGTCGCCGGGTCGGGCCCGACGTGCGGGTCCGTCTCCAGCGGCACCTCCTGGCCGGTCGCGAGGTCGCTCACTCCCCGGCCCGCCAGCGGCTGCTTCAGGTCCACGGACACCGTCTGCCGCTTGGCCAGCTCGGCGCAGGCCTGCCCGGCCGGAACCGGCGCCGCCAGCGTGACCCGGACGTCCACCCGGCCCGGCTTGGACTCGTCGGCCTTCAGCGCGTACCGCTCGCAGACCCCGCCGTAGAACCAGACCGTCAGCTTGTTGCCGTCCGCCCGGTAGGAGATCGCGGGGCGGACCGCCTTCCCGGCCCCCTGCCCGTTCGGGTCCGGCTCACCGACCGCGATGCCGTTGCCCGGGGGACTGGCCGAGGGCGGCTGCGGGTCGGCCGGCTGCGCGGTCGACGAGGGCCCGGGGCCGGGCGTGAACGTCGACGGGCCGGACGACGGGGGCGTGGCCGGCGCAGTGGCGGCGGCGGAGGGCGCCGCCGGGGAGGACGGCGAGGACGAGCTGCCGGAGGACGGCGTCACAGCCGCCGCCGCGGGCTGCGCCGACCCGGTGGCCGCGTCGGAGGCCGACTTGCCGCTCCCGTCGCACCCGGCCACCGTGACCGCCGCCGCCAGCACCAGACCCGCCAGGGCCGCCGCCCGCCGCCCGCGCGACCGGACGGCGGGTGCACCGCCGGTGCGCCGGGGCGTCGGCTCCAGATCCAACAGATCCATCTGAACATCCTCCCGAGGGCTCAGCGGCACCGCCTCCTCGGCCGTACCGCGCGGATGTGACGTGCCCCGGACCAATCCGGTTCCCGTCCGTCCGCCGCTCCGTCCCGGCCCTCGCGCCGGCCCGTCCACGGGGCCGCCCCCGGGGCCGGTTCAGATGCCGTATTCGGCCATCCCGGCGACCAGCCGCTGCGCCCCGGAGGAGACCCGGAAGCCGGCCCGGGCGGGGGCGATCGGCTCGGGACCGGTGGCCAGCAGCGGCCAGAACCGCCGCAGCTGCCGGGAGGAGTCCACCAGCGCGTCCAGGGTCTCGCCGTCCGCGTCGCCCTTCAGGGCAGGCGGAACGCGCAGGTGGGAGTGGCCGGGCTGCAAGTGGTCACTGGGCATCATCGGCGATCGCTCCGATCCACGTGCCGCGGCCGCACTGCCACGGCTCGGACAGGGCCGGACCCGGCCCCTGGCAGCGACCCTAGGCCGACCACCCGGCCCCCACCAGAGCTACCCGGGGGTAGTACACGTTCGACGGTGGCCGGTGCCAATCCCGCCGGTCTTGCCGCCGCCCGCCCCCGGCCGGGTACCGTGGGTGGGTTCACCCCCTGCTTTCCGTGGCCACGCCGCCATCCTGAGGAGACCTTCCGTGCGTATCGCCGTCGCCGGCTCGATCGCCACCGACCACCTGATGACGTTCCCCGGCCGGTTCGCCGAGCAGCTCGTCGCCGAGCAGCTGCACACCGTGTCGCTGTCGTTCCTGGTCGACACCCTCGACATCCGCCGGGGCGGTGTCGCACCGAACATCGCCTTCGGCATGGGTGTGCTCGGGCTGCGTCCGATCCTGGTCGGGGCCGCCGGTGCGGACTTCGCCGAGTACCGCAGCTGGCTGGAGCGCAACAACGTCGACTGCCAGTCGGTCCACATCTCCGAGACGCGGCACACCGCCCGTTTCATGTGCACCACGGACGAGGACCACAACCAGATCGCCTCGTTCTACACCGGGGCGATGGCCGAGGCCCGCAACATCGAGCTGAAGCCGATCGCCGACCGCGTCGGCGGCCTGGACCTCGTGCTGATCGGTGCCGACGACCCGCAGGGCATGGTCCGCCACACCCAGGAGTGCCGCACCCGCGGCTACGCCTTCGCGGCCGACCCCTCCCAGCAGCTGGCCCGCCTGGACGGCGAGGACATCCGGGAGATCGTCGACGGCGCCGCCTACCTCTTCACCAACGAGTACGAGGCCGCGCTGATCGAGAGCAAGACCGGCTGGGACGCCGACGAGCTGCTCACCCGGGTCGGCACCCGGGTCACCACCCTCGGCAGCAAGGGCGTGCGGATCGACCGCAAGGGCGAGCCCCCGGTGATCGTCGGCTGCGCCCCCGAGGACTCCAAGGTCGACCCGACCGGTGTCGGCGACGCCTTCCGCGCCGGCTTCCTCGCGGGCCTCTCCTGGGAGCTGGACCTGGAGCGCTCGGCCCAGCTCGGCTGCATGCTCGCCACCCTGGTGATCGAGACCGTCGGCACCCAGGAGTACGAGCTGCGCCCCGCCACCTTCCTGGAGCGCTTCGAGGGCGCCTACGGCGCCGAGGCCGCCGCCGAGATCCGCGCGCACCTGGTCAAGTAGTCCGCGGGCCCGTGCGGCAGGCCGGCCGGCAGGCTCAGGCCGTGCGCCGCACCAGGTAGGCCGAGCCCCGGTCGCCGCCGTACCCGGCGGCCGGGGCCTCGCCCAGGTACTCCTGCCCGCGCATCCCGCACCAGGCCGGGATGTCCAGCCGGGCGGCCTCGTCGTCCGCCAGCACGGCGACCGTCCCGCCTGGCGGCACCTCGCCGATCCGCCTGGCCAGCTCGATGACGGGCAGCGGGCACCGCTTGCCGAGCGCGTCGACGACGAGCGTCGGCGCCTCCTCCTCCTCCTCCTCCGGCCGTGCGGCCGCCGCCGGGGCGGGCAGGTCCAGCCCGAGCGGGGCACGGACCCGGGCCACCACGTCCGGCAGGACGGTGAGGAAGCGCTCGACGTCCGCCTCGGCCGCGCCGAACGGCAGCGAGACCCGGACGTTGCCCTCGGTGAGGACGCCCATCGCCGCCAGCACATGGCTCGGCGTCAGGGTGGAGGAGGTGCAGGACGAGCCCGAGGAGACCGCGAAGCCGGCCCTGTCCAGCTCGGTCAGCAGCACCTCGCCGTCCACGTACAGGCAGGAGAAGGTGACGAGGTGCGGCAGCCGCCGTACCGGGTCGCCGACCACCTCCACCTCCGGCACCAGCCGGGGCACCCGGGCCCGGATCCGTTCGACGAGGGCGTGCAGCCGGGCGTTCTCCCGGTCGGCCTCGGCCCGGACGGCCCGCAGCGAGGCGGCCGCGGCCACGATCGCGGGGACGTTTACGTAGCCCGGCACCCGGCCGCTCTCGCGCTCGTCGGCCGGCAGCGGCGAGGCGTAGCGGACGCCCTTGCGCACCGCCAGTACCCCGACCCCGGCGGGCCCGCCCCACTTGTGGGCACTGGCCGTCAGCACGGACCAGCCTGCCGGGACGTCCAGCCGCCCGGCGCTCTGCGCGGCGTCCACCAGCAGCGGCACGTCGCCGCAGAGCGCGGCCGTCTCGGCCACCGGCTGCACCGTGCCGACCTCGTGGTTGGCCGACTGCAGCACGGCGAGCGCGGTGTCCGGCCGCAGCGCCGCCGCGAACTCCTCGGGGGTGACCCGCCCGTGGCGGTCCACCGGGACCACCGAGACGGTGCCGCCGGCGGCCTCGTGCCGCTCGGCGGTGTGCAGCACGCTGGAGTGCTCGACGGCGGAGTGCACCAGGTGCCCGCCCCGCCGCCGGTGCCCGGCCAGCGCGCCGAGCACGCCCAGCTGCACCGCCTGCGTGCCGCTCGCCGTGAACGCGATCTCGTCCGGCCGGGCGCCGAGCACCCCGGCGACCGTCTCGCGGGCGGCGTCCAGCAGCATCCGGGCCTGCCGGCCGGAGCGGTAGAGCCGTGCGGGGTCGGCCCAGCCCTCGTCCAGGGCGGCGGTCAGCGCCTGCCGTGCGACGGGGTGGAGCGGTGCGGTGGAGGCCACATCGAAGTACACGGTCACATTTAACGACACACCCGGGTGTATTCCAGGCGCCTTCCCGCGCTCACCGGCCGTCAGTCGATCAACCCGAATGTCCGATTCGTCCGCATCCGACGGACCGTCACCCACGTTGCCCGAGGTCATCCCCCGGTCGGGTGTACGGACCTCGAATGCCTACGATGACCTGCGGCGCAGCCCTTGCCGGGCCTGATCGGGCGACCGGGCGGCGCGTTACCGGGACCTGCCCGTCAGCAGCGCATAAGGCTGGAGTAGGGTTTGGCCCGCATAAGCATTCAAACCGTGCCCGTGGACGGGTCGCCGGGGAGGCTCACAATCCTCCGCGGGGCGACGCGAAGGCGGGCGAGACTTCGGGAAGGCGCTACGTGAGTCCCAACGGCTCCGACCGCTCGCCGCGGCGCACGATGCGGCGGAAGCTGCCTCAGGCGCTGGCACTGGGCCTCGTCATCGCGACCGCCACCGGCTGCTCGGCCAACGACCTCCCCAGGCTTGGCATGCCAAGCCCCGTCACCGTGGAAGGACCCCTGGTCCTCCACATGTGGCAGGGGTCCTGGATCGCGGCACTGGTGGTCGGCGCACTGATGTGGGGTCTGATCATCTGGAGCGTGATCTTCCACCGGCGCAGCCGCACCGGCGTGGAGATCCCCCCGCAGACCCGGTACAACGTGCCCATCGAGGCGCTTTACACCGCGGTCCCCATCATCATCGTCTCGGTTCTGTTCTACTTCGTCGCCCGCGACGAGTCGAGGCTGACCTCCGTCTCCGAGAAGCCCCAGCACACGGTCAACGTGGTGGGCTTCCAGTGGAGCTGGGCGTTCAACTACGAGAACACCGAGAACCCCGACCCGGCCAACAAGGACGCCGCGTACGACGTGGGCACTCCCGCGGAGATGCCGACGCTGTGGCTGCCGGTCAACGAGTCGGTGCAGTTCCGGCTGACCTCGCGTGATGTCATCCACGACTTCTGGCCCATCAACTTCCTGATGAAGATGGACGTCGTGCCGGGCGTGGTGAACACGTTCGAGGTCACCCCGAACGTCAAGGGCGAGTACGACGGCAAGTGCGCCGAGCTCTGCGGCGTCGACCACTCGCGCATGCTGTTCAAGGTCAAGGTCGTCGACCGCGCCGACTACGACAAGCACCTGGCGGACCTGCGGGCCAAGGGCCAGACCGGCGCGTTGCCCTCCGGCATCACGACCATGGGAAGTGAAGAGAAGTGACCATCCTCAACGAGCCCGCCGCGGCCGGCGGGGGCGCCGGGGCCGTCACGGTCGGGGCGCAGCGGACCCGGAAGCCGGGTTCGACCATCATCAAGTGGCTGACCACCACTGACCACAAGACGATCGGCACGCTCTACCTGGGCACGTCGTTCGCCTTCTTCCTGATCGGCGGCATCCTCGCGCTGGTCATGCGCGCCGAGCTGGCTCGTCCCGGGACCCAGATCCTGTCGAACGAGCAGTTCAACCAGGCGTTCACGATGCACGGCACGATCATGCTGCTGATGTTCGCGACGCCGCTCTTCGCCGGCTTCGCGAACTGGATCATGCCGCTTCAGATCGGCGCCCCGGACGTGGCGTTCCCGCGTCTGAACATGTTCGCGTACTGGCTGTACCTCTTCGGCTCGACCATCGCGGTGGCCGGCTTCGTCACCCCGCAGGGTGCGGCCGACTTCGGCTGGTTCGCCTACTCCCCGCTGTCGGACGCCGTCCGCTCGCCGGGTGTCGGCGCCGACATGTGGATCATGGGTCTGGCCTTCTCCGGCTTCGGCACGATCCTCGGTGCGGTCAACTTCATCACCACGATCATCTGCATGCGCGCGCCCGGCATGACGATGTTCCGGATGTCGATCTTCGTCTGGAACGTCCTGCTGACCGCCGTGCTGGTCCTGCTGGCCTTCCCGGTGCTGGCCGCCGCGCTGTTCGCCCTGGAGGCGGACCGCAAATTCGGGGCACACGTCTTCGACCCGGCCAACGGAGGGGCGCTGCTCTGGCAGCACCTGTTCTGGTTCTTCGGCCACCCCGAGGTGTACATCATCGCGCTGCCGTTCTTCGGCATCGTGTCGGAGATCATCCCGGTCTTCAGCCGCAAGCCGATGTTCGGCTACTCCGGCCTGATCGCGGCCACCATCGCGATCGCCGGTCTGTCCGTCACCGTGTGGGCCCACCACATGTACGTGACCGGACAGGTGCTGCTGCCGTTCTTCTCCTTCATGACCTTCCTGATCGCGGTCCCGACCGGTGTGAAGTTCTTCAACTGGGTCGGCACCATGTGGAAGGGCTCGCTGAGCTTCGAGACGCCGATGCTCTGGACGGTCGGCTTCCTGGTCACCTTCCTCTTCGGTGGTCTGACGGGTGTTCTGCTCGCCTCCCCGCCGATCGACTTCCACGTCTCGGACTCGTACTTCGTCGTCGCCCACTTCCACTACGTGGTCTTCGGCACCGTCGTCTTCGCGATGTTCGCCGGCTTCCACTTCTGGTGGCCGAAGATGACCGGCAAGCTGCTGGACGAGCGCCTCGGCAAGATCACCTTCTGGACGCTGTTCATCGGCTTCCACACCACCTTCCTGGTGCAGCACTGGCTCGGCGCGGAGGGCATGCCCCGCCGCTACGCCGACTACCTGGCCGCCGACGGTTTCACCACCCTGAACACCGTCTCGACCATCGGCTCGTTCCTGCTCGGCCTGTCGATCCTGCCGTTCCTCTACAACGTCTGGAAGACCGCCAAGTACGGCGAGAAGGTCGAGGTCGACGACCCGTGGGGCTACGGCCGCTCGCTGGAGTGGGCGACCTCCTGCCCGCCGCCGCGGCACAACTTCCTCACGCTGCCCCGGATCCGCTCCGAATCCCCGGCCTTCGACCTCCACTACCCGGAGATCGCCGCGCTGGACTACCTGGAGAACCACGGTGAGCCGGCCAAGCACCTCGCCGGCGTGACCCCGGCCAAGTACGACGCCCCGAAGCTGGGCAAGGGCAAGAAGGAAGGCGACGCCTGATGAAGGAACAGGGCAAGATCTTCCTCGGCTTCGCGGTCTTCATCCTCGTGATGGCGATCACCTACGGCCTCTGGACGAACCACTCCGAGCACGGGATCGAGGCGGCCGGCACCACCGCGCTGTTCCTCGCCTTCGGGCTCTGCGCCTTCATCGGGTACTACCTCGCCTTCACCGCCCGCCGGGTGGACAGCGGCGCCGGTGACAACCCCGAGGCCGAGGTCGCGGACGACTCCGGTGAGCTGGGCTTCTTCGCCCCGCACAGCTGGCAGCCGCTCTCGCTCGCCATCGGTGGCGCGCTCGCCTTCATGGGCGTGATCTTCGGCTGGTGGCTGCTGTACTGGTCGATCCCGGTCATCCTGATCGGCCTCTTCGGCTGGGTCTTCGAGTTCTACCGGGGCGAGAACCAGAACCAGTAGTTCCCCCCTCTCGCACAGGGCCGGGCTTCCCGCACGGGATGCCCGGCCCTGTTGCGTCCCCGGAGTGAGGCCCTCACTCCGGTGGGTCAACGGCGGGTCCCCCGGATGTCGCTCTTCCGCCCCTCGTTCCTACGATCTGATCAATCGTGCGAACCCTCGGAGGCGGTCATGGCCGACAGGCGCGGAATCGCAGGCATAGGCAGCATCTCGCTGGCCCTCGCAGTGCTGGCCCCGCTGGCCGCCTGCACATCCGGCGGGGACGGCGCCGTGGGCACCGTCCACAAGGTCGACGCGGCCCCGCTGGTGCACCTCTCCGCCGAGGGCAAGGTGGACCCGTCCCAGCCCGTCACGGTGACCGCCGTGCCCGGCAGCCGGCTCACCGACGTCACGGTGCTCGGCCCGGACGGCCGGGTGGTGGCCGGGAAGCTCTCGGAGGACCAGCGCAGCTGGCAGACCACCGGGCGCCTCAAGGCGGCCACCGACTACACCGTCAGGATCGCCGCCGACGACGGCAACGGCGGCCGCGGCGAGACCACCGCGGGCTTCTCCACCCTCGCCGCCCAGCGGCTGCTCACGGCCAAGCTCGGCCCGGACTCCTCCGGCAGCGGCCTCTACGGTGTCGGCCAGCCGCTCACCGTGCAGCTCTCCGAGGCGGTGAAGGACCCGCAGGCCCGCCAGGAGGTCGAGCGCGCGCTGACCGTCACCTCGCAGCCCGCCGTCACCGGCGGCTGGTACTGGGTGGACGACAAGAACCTGCACTTCCGCCCCGAGGAGTACTGGCCGGCCGGGACGACGGTCAGCCTGGCCTTCGACGCCACCGGCAGCCGGATATCCGACGGCCTGTACGGCGGCGACCGTGCCGCCCTGGCGCTGCGGATCGGCGAGCGGGTCGAGTCGGTGGTGGACGCCGCCGCCCACGAGCTCACCCTGAAGCGCGCCGGCGAGGTGGTCCGGACGATCCCGGTGACCACCGGCAAGCCCGGCTTCGACACCCGCAACGGCATCAAGGTGGTGCTCGGCCAGGAGCGCCAGGTGCGGATGAGCGGCGAGACGATCGGCATAGCCGCCGGCAGCTCGGAGTCCTACGACCTCAACGTGGAGTGGGCCACCCGGGTGACCTGGAGCGGCGAGTACGTGCACGCCGCGCCCTGGTCGGTGGGTTCGCAGGGCGTCGCGAACGTCAGCCACGGCTGTACCGGCATGAGCACCGAGAACGCCAAGTGGTTCTACGACAACACCCGGGTCGGTGACCTGGTGACGGTGGTCAACAGCCAGGGCGCCGGCATGGAGCCGTTCGGCAACGGCTTCGGGGACTGGAACGTCACCTGGACCGACTGGGTCAAGCACAGCGCCCTCGGACAGCCCGTCAGCACGACCCCGCCGGCCTCCCGGGCCCCCGCCAGCGGGATCATCCGCCCGGAGATCTGACGGCCCCCGCGGGGGCGTTCAGCCCTCCTGGCCCGGCGCCTCCTGGTAGGCCAGCCGCAGCGCGGTCTCCACGGCCGCCAGGGCGTCCGCGTACGGCACCCCGAGGCGCCGGGCCCGCCCGGCGTACTCGGCGGCGGCCGCGGCGGCCAGCCGGTGGCCCGTGTCGCCGACGGCGGCGATCAGGGTGCCGCGCCGGCCGTGGGTCTCCACCACCCCGTCGCCCTCCAGCTCCCGGTAGGCCTTGGCGACCGTCCCCGCCGCCAGCCCGAGCTGCTCGGCCAGGGCCCGGACGGTGGGCAGCCGCAGCCCGGTCGGCAGCTCACCACTGCGGGCCTGCTCGGCGATCTGGGCCCGGATCTGCTCGAACGGGGGAGTGGCGGAGGCGGGGTCGACGAACAGCTCCACGAGGGCTCCTGACGATGGGGTGAGGGACGGGACGGATACGGCAAAGCCCGAGGGCCGCCCACCAAAAACGGATGTTGTGGGCGGCCCACGGGGTGTCGCGGGGGGCGGACCGGATCACTGGCGGTAACATATAAAAAAAATAAGCAGCCGAC
>NZ_JBHJUK010000009.1:29979-114442 GCF_042266225.1 Kitasatospora sp. NPDC056181 | reverse complement strand
GGGGGGGGGGGGGGGGGGGGGCCCCCCCCACCCCCCCGGGGGGCCCGGTGGGGGGGGGGGGGGGGGCGGCCCCGCCCCCCCCCCCCCGCGGCCCCCCCCCACCGCCGGGGTGGGCCCCCCCCCCCCCTCGGGGTGACGCGGGGTGCGTACGGGATCAGTGGTGGCCGTGGCCGCTGGTGATCTCGTGGTGCTCCTCGGCGGTCGGCTTGGGGATCTGGCTGCCCTCGCCGAAGTAGCCGCGGGAGAGCTTCGCCCGGGTGCGGGTGAGGACGCCGGCCTTGCGGGCCACGCCGTTCTCGTCCGTCTCGGACGGCAGCTCGAACGGCTGCTGCTGCTCGTGCGAGGTGAGCTTGTGCAGGTCGCCCTGCGGCAGCTGCGCGTGCACCTCGATGAACTCGCCGTGCGGCAGGCGCTTGATGACGCCGGTCTCGCGGCCGTGCAGCACCTTCTCCTTGTCACGGCGCTGGAGGCCGAGGCACCAGCGCTTGGTGATGATGAAGGTGAGGACCGGCACCACGAAGAAGCCGACCCGGACGAAGTACGTGACGTCGTTGAGCGACAGGTGCAGGTGGGTCGCGAAGAGGTCGTTGCCACCGGCGACCAGCAGCACCAGGTACAGGCTGATCCAGGCGGCACCCAGCGCGGTGCGGACCGGGGCGTTGCGCGGGCGGTCCAGGATGTGGTGCTCGCGCTTGTCGCCGGTGATCCAGCCCTCGATGAAGGGGTAGGCGGCGATCGAGACCAGGACCAGCGGGAAGACCACCATCAGCGGGATGAAGACACCCAGGTTCAGGGTGTGGCCCCAGAGGCTGATCTCCCAGCCCGGCATGATGCGGATCAGGCCCTCGGAGAAGCCCATGTACCAGTCCGGCTGGGCGTCCGTGGACACCTGGTCGGGGCGGTACGGGCCGTACGCCCAGATCGGGTTGATCGAGCAGACGGCCGAGATGACCGCGATCAGACCGAAGACCAGGAAGAAGAAGCCACCGGCCTTGGCCATGTAGACCGGCATCAGCGGCATGCCGACGACGTTCTTCTCGGTCTTGCCCGGGCCCGCCCACTGGGTGTGCTTGTGGTAGAAGACCAGGATCAGGTGCGCGACCAGCAGGCCGAGCATGATGCCCGGGATCAGCAGGACGTGGATGGTGAAGAACCGCGGCACGATGTCGTGGCCGGGGAACTCGCCCCCGAACAGGAACATCTGGATGTAGGTGCCGATCAGCGGGGTCGCCAGGACGGCGCCCTCCATGAACCGGATGCCGGTGCCGGAGAGCAGGTCGTCGGGCAGCGAGTAGCCGAAGAAGCCGTCGAACATGCCCAGGACCAGCAGCAGGAAGCCGAAGACCCAGTTGATCTCACGCGGCTTGCGGAACGCGCCGGTGAAGAAGACGCGCAGCATGTGCACGAGCATCGCGGCCACGAAGACCAGCGCGGCCCAGTGGTGGATCTGACGGACCAGCAGACCGCCGCGGACCTCGAAGCTGATGTCCATCGTCGACGCGTACGCCTCGGACATCGGGATGCCCTTGAGCGGGACGTACGAGCCGTCGTAGATGACCTCGCCCATCGAGGGCTTGAAGAAGAGCGTCAGGTAGACGCCCGTCAGGATGATGATGATGAACGTGTAGAGGCAGATCTCGCCCAGCATGAAGGACCAGTGGTCCGGGAAGATCTTCCGCAGGTTGGCCTTGGCGAGGGAGTAGATCCCCAGCCGGCCGTCCGTCCAGTCAGCGGCCTGCTCCCACTTGTTGGCGGGCTTGGCGCGCGTGCTGGCCGGCTTGGAGGCACCGGAGGTGGTGCTGCTCGCGCTACTCATCGAGCACGCTCCCAGTAGCTCGGGCCGACGGGCTCGTCGAAGTCGCCGTTGGCGACCAGGAAGCCCTTCTCGTCAGTGGTGATCTTCAGCTGCGGCAGCGGGTGGCCCGCCGGGCCGAAGATGACGCGCGCGCCGTCCGCCAGGTCGAAGGTCGACTGGTGGCAGGGGCAGAGCGCGTGGTGGGTCTGCTGCTCGTAGAGGCTGATCGGGCAGCCGACGTGGGTGCAGATCTTCGAGTAGGCGAGGATGCCCTCGAAGCCCAGCTCCGCGGACTTCTCGTCCTTGATGTCCTCCGGCGCGATGCGCACCAGCATCAGGGCGTCCTTGGCGATGCGCTGCTGGAAGTCCTCGTCGTGGGTGTGCAGGCCTTCCGGCATCGCGAAGGTCAGCGACCCCTGGATGACGTCCTCGGCCTTCATCGGCAGGTTGGTGTTCATGTTGATCAGCTGCAGCGGCTTGGCCGGGGTGGCCTCGATCCAGCCGGTGTGCTCCAGCTTGTCCTCGGGCAGCGGGCCCAGGTCGCGCAGCAGCACGACGCCGGAGAGCGGCACCAGGGCCATCGAGCCGATCAGGGTGTTGCGGATCATCTTGCGGCGGCCGAAGCCGGACTCGGCGGCACCGGTCTTGAACTGCTCGATGACGTCGTTGCGGACCTCGTCGTCGGCCTCGATCGGGTGACGCTCGGCCGGGATCTCGTGGTCCGACATCAGGGTGCGGGCCCAGTGGACCGCGCCCGCGCCGATCATGAACAGCGCCACGCCCAGGGTCAGGCCCAGCGCGAAGTTCATCGCGCTGATGTGACCCAGCGGGAAGACGTAGATGATCTTGTCCGGGTCGATGGCCACGTAGGAGGCGATGAAGCCGATCGTGGCGAGCATCGAGACCACGAACATCAGCGAGACCTGGCGCTCCGCGCGCTTGGCGGCCCGCTCGTCGATGTCGGTGCGACGCGGTTCGTGGGCCGGCAGGCCCGGGTCGGCGAACGGATCGCCGTGGGTGGCCACCTCGTGGTGCCCTGCGGAGCCGTGCGACTCCGGGAGGTTCTCTGACATGTCGTGGCTCATGACTTCTTGGCCTTGGTGGTGTGGGCGGCGACCCAGATCGCGACCGCGATGAGCGCGCCGAGACCGAAGATCCAGCCGAACAGGCCCTCGGTCACCGGACCGAGGCTGCCGAGCGTGAGACCACCGGGGTTCGGCTCATCGTTGGTGGTGTGGCGGACGAAGGCCACGATCTGCTTCTTCTGCTCCTCGGGCATGGTGGTGTCCGGGAACGACGGCATGTTCTGCGGGCCGGTCTGCATGGCCTCGTAGATGTGCTTGGCGTCCACACCCTCCAGCGACGGGGCGTACTTGCCCTTGGTCAGGGCACCGCCCTGGCCGGCGAAGTTGTGGCACTGGGCGCAGTTGGTGCGGAACAGCTCGCCACCCTTGGACAGGTCCTCGGGGTTGGTCGAGGTGTACTGCTCCTCCCTCGGAATCACCGGGCCGGGGCCGAGCGAGGCCACGAAGGCGGCGAGCTGGTCGATCTCCGCCTGCGAGTAGATGTCCTTCTTGCGCGGCACCTGGGCGCCGGGCTGCTGGGCCGGCATGCGGCCGGTGCCGACCTGGAAGTCGACCGCGGCGGAGCCGACGCCGACCAGGCTGGGGCCGTCGCTGCTGCCCTGGCCGTTCAGGCCGTGGCAGGAGGAGCAGCCCACGGCGAAGAGCTTCTTGCCCTCATCGATCGCGAGCGACTGCGCGGCGACGTCGGCCTGCGCCTTGTCGGCGGGCGCGAACGCGGCGTACAGCCCCCCGGTTGCCGCCAGGGCGAGAAGTAGGACGACCAGCGCCGCCAATGGGTGGCGCCGTCGTGCGGAGAGCTTTTTCACGGAATAACCCCGGTGTCAGGATCTGGTCGACTGGTGGGTGCACCCGGCGGCCGGTCTGGCCGGCACGAGGCTGCCTGTCTAGGGCTGCGCGCGCGGTCGGTCGGTGGGAGCGTCGGCACCGGCAAAGAGGCCCGTCGCCGGTGAGGGCGGGGGCCCGGCCGGTGGCCAGCGACCTGATCAGCTGGTTACTTGATCAGGTAGATGGTCGCGAACAGGCCGATCCACACGACGTCGACGAAGTGCCAGTAGTACGACACCACGATCGCGGCGGTGGCCTGCTCGTGAGTGAAGCGCTTGGCTGCGTACGTCCGTCCCAGGACCAGCAGGAAGGCGATCAGACCACCCGTCACGTGCATACCGTGGAAGCCGGTGGTGAGGTAGAACACCGTGCCGTACGGGTCGGAGGACAGCGAGAGGCCGTCCTTCTTGACCAGCTCGGTGTACTCGAAGATCTGGCCGCCGATGAAGATCGCGCCCATCACGAACGTGATGACGAACCACGAGCGGAGCTTCTTCACGTCCCCGCGCTCGGCGGCGAAGACGCCGAGCTGGCAGGTGAGCGAGGAGAGCACCAGGATCGTGGTGTTGACCGAGGAGAAGGGCACGTTGAGGGCGTGCGCCTTCTCGCTCCAGAACTCGGCTCCCTTGACGGAGCGGAGCGTGAAGTACATCGCGAAGAGGGCCGCGAAGAACATCAACTCGGAACTGAGCCAGACGATCGTTCCGACGCTGACCATGTTCGGCCGGTTGACCGATCCGTGCGCGTGCCCGGTTTCTACTGCTGTTGCTGTCGCCACGACGGACATTATGTCGGTCCCTTATTCCGTCTTCACGCCGGGGGGTGTCCCTCGGAGTGTCCGGTGCGTGCGGTATGCCCCAGTGGGACCCGACGGGGCGTCCGGATGGGGGCTGAGCAGCGGCGTGTCCCTTTTCTGACGGTTCCTCGAAGGCCCCTTCGACCCCGTTGCCCTGCGTGTCGCTGCACGGCCGCCGGGGCCGCGGGGGGTAAGGGGACCGGCCGTTGCGTCGGCCGTACGGGTGGACTGCACCGTCGGGGGTGACGCGAGGTCCTCCGGGCGGGTGAGTCCTGGGCGCGGCGGCTTGAGAACGATCGCGCGGGACGGCCTCGGCGGCCGGTGATCGGGAGTAGCATCCGGTGGAGGCGAACGTGGTCCGGATCACACTTTGAGGGAGCAGGGCCCATGGCGTACACGACCGACGAGACGCTGACCGTTCTCGTTTACAGCCACGACCGCAACACGCGCGAGCAGGTGCTGACGGCGCTCGGCCGCCGGCCCGCCGCGGATCTGCCGGAACTGACCTACCTGGAGTGCGCGACGACCCCCGCGGTGCTGAAGGCGCTGGAGAAGGGGGGCGTGGACCTCTGCGTGCTGGACGGCGAGGCGGTGCCGGCCGGCGGGCTGGGACTCGGACGGCAGCTGAAGGACGAGATCTACGGCTGCCCGCCGGTGCTGGTGCTGATCGGCCGGCCGCAGGACTCCTGGCTGGCCGCCTGGAGCCGGGCCGACGCGGCGATCTCCCGCCCGGTGGACCCGGTGGCGCTGGCCGAGGCCGCCGCCACCCTGCTCCGGGCCCGGCTGGCGAAGCGGGCGCCGGCCACCCGGTAGCGACGGCCGACCCGCCGGCTCCGGCCACCCGTAAGAGGGGTCGCGGCACGGCGCGCATCTCACCAGGAGAGAAGAAGGGTCGCGGCGGGACGGCGGCGTCCCGCCGCTCGATAGGCTGGCTCCAACCCTACGGAGATCCCTTTCCGGGAAGCGACGAGAGCTGGAGTCAGCCATGGTGAACGTGAACCCTGCGAACGGCGGCAAGGACCCCGTGCAGGTGGTCCGCACCTGGCCGGACATCCTGTCCGCACTGCTGCGGGGCGAGGACCTGGCCCAGGCGGACGCCGCCTGGGCGATGGACCGGATCATGAGCGGCGAGGCCTCCCCGGCCCAGGTGGCCGGCTTCATGGTCGCGCTGCGGGCCAAGGGCGAGACGGTCGGCGAGATCGCCGGTCTGGTGGACGCGATGTACGCGCACGCCGAGCCGCTCTCCATCCCCGGCCCGGCGGTGGACGTCGTCGGCACCGGTGGCGACCGCGCCAAGACCGTCAACATCTCGACCATGTCGGCGATCGTCGCGGCGGCGGCCGGCGCCAAGGTGGTCAAGCACGGCAACCGGGCCGCCTCCTCGGCGAGCGGCTCCTCCGACGTGCTGGAGAAGCTGGGCATCGCCCTCGACCTGTCCGCCCGGCGGGTGGCCGAGGTGGCCGAGGAGATCGGGCTCACCTTCTGTTCCGCCGCCATGTTCCACCCGTCGATGCGGCACGCCGCGACGGCCCGGCGCGACCTCGGGGTGCCGACCGCGTTCAACATCCTCGGTCCGCTGACCAACCCCGCCAGAGTGACGGCCCACGCGATCGGCTGCTTCGACACCCGGCTGGCCGGGCTGATCGCCGGGGTGCTGGCCCGGCGCGGCTCCAGCGCGCTGGTCTTCCGCGGCGACGACGGCCTCGACGAGCTGACCATCACCACCACCTCGCGGGTCTGGATCGTGCGCGGCGGCGAGGTCACCGAGACCACCTTCGACCCGCGCGAGCTCGGCATCGAGCTGGTCGGCATCGAGGCGCTGCGCGGAGCGGACCCGGCGTACAACGCGGACGTCGCCCGCCGGCTGCTGGCCGGGGAGCGCGGGCCGGTGCGGGACGCCGTCCTGCTGAACACGGCCGCGGCGCTGGTCGCGCTGGAGCTCACCGACGCGCCGCTCGCCGGGCAGCTGGCGGCGGGCATGGAGCGGGCCGCGGCGGCCGTCGACTCGGGTGCCGCGCTGGAGCTGCTCAAGCGCTGGTCGGAGGCGACCGGCAAGGCCTGACGGGTTGTCGGGGGCCCGCGGGAGGCTGCTCCCGCGGGCCCCTTCGCACGCTTCCGGCACCCGGGAACGACGGTGTCCGGATGGTGGAACCCTGTTTGACCACCCGACGGAACGCGACCTAGAGTCGTGGCCAGGTCATGAGTGACAGCGTCAAGCCCCAGCTTGCTGTCCGGCAACCCTCCGTCCGTGGCGGGGTGCCCTGGGTGAGGACCGGGTCCCGCGGCAATCCGTCCGCGTGACAAGCGCGGACGCCGGCTGACACGCACTCCCGGGGTCCTCTCCCCAGAAGGAGTGCATCCTCATGTCCCTCGCCACCGAGATCTGCGCCCCCCTCGCCGTCCTGGGCCACGACGTCCAGGTCCCGCTCGCCAGCGGCGAGAAGGTCGGCTACGCGGCCCTCGACTACGCCGCCAGCTCTCCGGCGCTCCAGCGGGTCTGGGACGACGTCGCCGCCTACGCCCCCTACTACGGCAGCGTGCACCGCGGTGCCGGCTACCTCTCGCAGCTCTCCACCGACCTGTTCGAGCAGAGCCGCCGCACCGTCGCCGAGTTCCTCGACCTGCGCGAGGGCGACCAGGTGGTCTTCACCCGGGCCACCACCGACTCGCTGAACCTGCTGGCCGGCGCCGTCCCGGCCGGCACCCGGGTCTTCGCCTTCGAGACCGAGCACCACGCCTCGCTGCTGCCCTGGGCGCACGCCGGGCTGGACGTCACCTACCTGCGCGCCCCGCGGTCGCGGGCGGAGGCCGTCGCCGCCCTGGACGCCGCGCTCGCCGGGGCCCCCGAGGGCCCCAGGCTGCTCTGCGTCACGGGTGCCTCCAACGTCACCGGTGAGCTCTGGCCGGTCGCCGAACTGACAGCGACCGCCCACCGCCACGGCGCCCGGGTGGTGCTGGACGCCGCCCAGCTCGCCCCGCACCACCGGGTCTCGGTGCGCGAGCTGGACGTGGACTGGATCGCCTTCTCCGGGCACAAGATCTACGCGCCCTTCGGCGCCGGGGTGCTGGCCGGGCGCGCCGACTGGCTGGACGCGGCCGAGCCGTACCTGGCCGGCGGCGGCGCCACCCGTACGGTGGCCCGGGAGACCGACGGCTCGGTGGCCGTCCAGTGGCACACCGGCCCGGCGCGGCACGAGGCCGGCTCGCCGAACGTGATCGGCGCCTACGCCGTCGCCTCGGCCTGCCGGGCGCTGACCGAGGCCGGCTTCGACGCGCTGGAGGCCCGCGAGCAGCAGCTGATCGCGCGGCTGACGGCCGGCCTGGCGGAGGTCCCGCAGGTCAAGGTGCTGAACCTGTTCGGCGCCGGCTCCGCCCGGGTGGGCGTGCTCTCCTTCGTCGTCCAGGGCTGGAACAGCTCGCACTTCTCGGCCGCGCTCTCCGCCGAGTACGGCATCGGGGTGCGCGACGGCCTGTTCTGCGCGCACCCGCTGGTGCGCACCCTGCTCGGCGAGGAGTCCGGCGTTGCTCCCGGCCCGGTTTCCGCGTGCGGTGCGCCCGAGCCGTCGCTGCCGGGCGAGCGGAGCCTGAACGCGATCCGGGTCAGCTTCGGTGCCGGTACCCCGGACGAGCACATCGAGCGCTTCCTGACCGCCGTCCGCGAGCTGGTCACGGACGGCGCGGCCTGGAACTACCGCAACGAGGGCGGCCGGTGCGTCGTGGACACCCGCCGGGAGGGCTGAGGACCCGTCGGGAGGGGCTGAGCACCCGTCGGCCGGCCGGGCCCTACTCGTCGAGGCCGAGCGCGAAGGCGGCCTCCAGGTCGTGCTGGGAGTAGGTGCGGAAGGCGATCTGGGTCTCGGTGTGGGCCACGCCCGGGACCTTGTTCAGCCGGCCGGGGATCACCTCGGCCAGGTCGTCGTGCCGGCGCACCCGCACCATCGCCACCAGGTCGTAGCCGCCGGTGACCGAGTAGACCTCGCTGACGCCCTCGATGGCCGCGATCGCCTCGGCGATCTCCGGGATGCGGTCGACGCTGGTCTTGACGAGGACGATGGCGGTGATCACTGTTCGCGCTCCTTTGTGAGGTGCGGCCAGGGTATCGGGCGTCAGCCGGGCGGGCGCGGGGGGCGGGTGGCCAGCGTGCAGGCGTAGAGGAAGCCGGCCGAGAAGCCGATCACGTGGACCAGGTAGGCCACGCCCGGCCCGGCCGAGTGCACCGACCACCACTGCAGGGCGAACCAGAGGCCGAGCACCAGCCAGGCCGGGAACCGCAGCGGGAGGAGGAGCAGGAGCGGGACGAGCGTGGTGACCCGGGCGCGCGGGTGCAGCCGCAGGTAGGCGCCGAGGACGGCCGAGATCGCCCCCGAGGCGCCGATCAGCACCCGGGTCGCGTCCGGCGAGTGCGCCTCGGCCAGCGCGAAGCCGTACGTCGCCAGTGAGCCGGCGGCCAGGTAGAAGAGGGCGAAGCGGGCTCGGCCGAACCGTTCCTCGACGGTGGGTCCGAACACGTACAGGAAGAGCAGGTTGCCCAGCAGGTGCAGCCAGCCGGCGTGCAGGAACAGCGCGCTGAGCACGGTGAGCGCCGGGTGCTTGCCGGGGGTCGGGCGGGCCGGGCAGCCGGGCACCGGGTCGGGGGCCTCGGCGAGCTGTCCGGCGGTCAGCGGGCGCCCGGCCAGCAGCTCGGCCGGGACGGCGCCCCAGCGCTGCTCGTACCGCTGCTCCGCGCAGACCCGGTCCTGGCCGCGCCCGTACAGCGGGTTGAGCCCGGCGGCCGGGCCGAGCAGGAACACCAGGGTGTTGAGCGCGATCAGCGCGTAGCAGACGGCCGGGACGGCGGCGGCCGGGCGCTCGCCCGGCGCACCGGTGTGGTCGAGGACCGGGATCGCCATGCGGCCAAGCATCCCTCCGCCCGGCCCGGGCGGCACGGGGCTTACGGCAGGTGGGCTAGGGGGTGTCCGGTACCCGCCGGGCAGGGGGTTCGCGGTCCTGCCGAGGGGGTCCAATGGTCGAAACCGGTGGCCGGGACGGTTGCCCCAGGCAATAGGCTTGGGGCGGGCATTCCCGCCTCCCGCCGCCGATGCCGGGGCTCCGGGGGGAGCGCCTGAGCCCACCCAGGGACCACCCGAGAGGACCCCCGATGACCGTCCCCGCCCTGACCGCCGAGACGCGCTGGCGCTGCACCCTGTGCGGCAACCTGACCCGCTTCGACGTGACCCGTTCCGCCCGGCTGACCGAGTTCCTCCACTTCGACCTGGCCGGCGAGTCCAAGGTCGAGGAGACCGAGGTGCTCAGCGAGACCATCGAGTCGGTGCGCTGCCGCTGGTGCAACGCGGTGGACCAGGTCGAGTTGGTGGCCCGCCCGGGGGCCGAGGAGAACGAGGCCTCGGAGCAGGGTTGATGCCCGGCCCGTGCGGCGGGCGGCGGTGCGGGGCACGGCCGCCCGCCGCACGGGACAATACAGACAGAGCGCACGGAGCGTGACGACGAGGACGGCCGCCGTTGGCCGTGCCGATGGACCAGGATCGGAGCCGAGGACGTGGTGGACGCAGCGAAGGAGCCCGCCGGGCCGCAGGGGCTGCAGCCCGCTGTGGACGCGCAGGCGCCGGACGCGGCCGAGACAGCCCCGGCAGGCGCCCCGGTGTCGGACGGGACGGCCGGTGCCGAGGAGCCCGGCGGCGACGAGCCGGCGGCAGAGCAGGCCGACGGGAGGGTCGCGGAGCGGGCGGCGGAGCGGCTCGACCGGCCGCTGCCCGAGGGCGTGCGCCGCCGGGTGGTCGGCCTCGCCGCGGACGCGCTCGGCGGGCTGCCGCCCGGCGAGCTGCCGCAGACGCTGCGCCAGTACGCCAAGTTCACCCCGGCCCGGCGGGCCAAGTACGCGGCCACCGCGCTGGCCGCCGCCCTGGAGTCCGAGCCGGCCTTCCGGGTGCGGATAGCGGAGCGGCTGCGGCTGGGCCAGCCCGATCTGGTCAAGGCGCTGGAGTCGGGCAGCGTGCCCGGGGCCGCCGATCCGCTGGACGTCGCCGCCGCCGCCTACCTGGTGCGCTCCGCGGGCTGGAGCCGGCTGGTCGCCGAGGCCGGCGAGGAGGCGGAACGGGCCGGTGCCGAGGGCGCCGCCGCCGAGGCGGCCCGGCTGGTGGAGAAGCTGCAGGCGGAGCTGGCCGAGGTGCGCTCCGCCGCCCGGGCCGATCTGGACCGGCAGCGGACCGAGTCCGAGGACGTCCGCAAGGAGGCGGACTCGCTGCGCCGCAAGCTCCGCTCGCTGGAGAGCGACACCCGCCGCGCGCAGGCCGAGACCCGCCGGCTCGGCGCCGAACTGGAGGCGCTGAAGGCGCAGTCCGCCGCCGAGCGCAGCGCGGGCGAGAGCGAGGCGCGCCGGCTGCGGCACCGGATCTCCGAGCTGGAGAACGCCGTCGAGCAGGGCCGCCGGTCCGCCCGCGAGGGGCGCAGCGTCGAGGACATGCGGCTGCGGCTGCTGCTGGACACGGTGCTGCAGTCGGCGCAGGGCATCCAGCGGGAGCTGGCGCTGCCGGTGTCGCAGATCCGCCCGGCCGACCTGGTGGAGGCGGTGGTGCCGGGGTCGGCGTCGCCGCACGACGTGGCCCGGCGCGGGCTGGCGGAGGACGATCCGGCGCTGCTGGACCAGCTGCTGGCGATCCCGCAGGTCCACCTGGTGGTGGACGGCTACAACGTGACCAAGACCGGCTATCCGGCGCTGCCGCTGGAGCAGCAGCGGATCCGGCTGCTGGGCGGGCTGGCGATGCTGGCCCAGCGCACCCAGGCGGAGGTCACCTGCGTGTTCGACGGGCAGGACCTGGACGTGCCGGTGATCATGGCGCCGCCGCGCGGGGTCCGGGTCCGCTTCAGCCGGACCGGGGAGACCGCGGACGAACTGATCCGCCGCCTGGTGCGGGCCGAGCCGCAGGGCCGTCCGGTCGTGGTGGTCTCCACGGACCGGGAGGTCGCCGACGGCGTGCGGAAGGCCGGCGCGCGCCCCGTGGCCTCGATTCTGCTGCTGAACCGGCTGGCCCGGCCGTAGGCTGTTGCAGGCCCTTCGCGACGGGGATGACGCCTGGTCAGCGCCCGGTTTGCGGTGGTGTGGGGATCTTGTGAAGTCAGGGCGGCGGGCCGGAGTTCACGCCATCGGGGGAGTGGCGCAAAGCCTGGATCTTCACTAGGGTCTGGCGTCAAACCTATTTTCCGGATTCTCACTCGATCGGGTGAGTCCGTTGGAAGAAGGAGCCGGTCCTTGGCCTCCCACCGCCGTCCCAAGCAGCCGAGCCGCGCGCGGGTCTCCGTGCTCACCGCTGCCGCGGCGACCGCGGTCGCCCTGTCCGCCCAGGTCGCCGCCCACGCGGCGCCCAGCCCGTCCCCCAAGAAGGAGGACGTGAAGGCGCAGATCGACCAGCTCCAGGAAGAGGCGGAGCAGGCGACCGAGAAGTACAACGGCGCCAAGGAGCGGGCCGACCAGCTCCGCAAGCAGTCCGACCAGCTCCAGGACCAGGTGGCACGCGGCCAGGACCAGATGACCCAGCTTCAGGGCGGTCTGGCGGCGGTGGCCGGCGAGCAGTACCGCTCCGGCGGCATCGACCCGTCCGTGCAGCTGATGCTCACCTCCGACCCGTCCGGCTACCTGGACAAGGCCTCCAGCGTGGAGCAGGCCAGCTCCAGCCAGGCCGACGCGCTCAAGGGCCTCCAGGACCAGCAGCGCCGGCTGGACCAGCAGAAGGCCGAGGCGGCCGCGATCCTCGCCTCGCTGGACAGCACGACCAAGGACCTCAACCAGTCCAAGGCCGACGTCAACCAGAAGCTCAAGGCCGCCCAGGACCTGCTGAACTCGCTCAGCGCGGCGGACCGGGCCGCCCTGAAGGCCGCCCAGCAGCAGGAGGACCGGGCCTCGCGCGGCAGCGAGCGGGCCGACCTCGGCAGCCTGCCGCAGGGCAGCGGCATGGCCGGTGCCGCTGTCGCCAACGCGATGAGCAAGCAGGGTTCGCCGTATGTCTGGGGTGCCACGGGGCCGAGCGGCTTCGACTGCTCCGGCCTGATGGTCTGGGCGTACGGGAAGGCCGGCGTCTCGCTGCCGCGCACCTCGCAGGCCCAGGGCAACTACGGCACCCGGGTGCCCTCGCTCGCCGAGGCCCAGCCGGGCGACCTGATCATCTACCGCGACGACCGCAGCCACGTCGGGATGTACATCGGCAACGGCATGGTCGTGCACGCCCCGCACACCGGCGACGTGGTGAAGGTGATGAAGGCCGACGCCATGAAGATCAACACCATCCGCCGGGTCTGACGGACCGGCACGCCCGAGGGCCGGGACGCGGCCCTGTGATCCGCGCCACCTCCGGACGGGGGTGGCGTCGGCGTTTCCGGCCGCACGGTGACAAGCGATCAGCTCCGTGTGCGGCGCTGGTCACGCCCGGTCATATTCACAAATGAACTTGGGTATTCTCCCGTCTTTTTTCTGACAAGGATTTGAACGGATCACGGTTCTGTTACTAGGGTCGTGTCTCGAACCACCGCACAGTCGATCACCCAGCCTGGGTGGCGGCGGGGGTTTACCGCCGAGTTCGTCGAAGCAGCGGGACGGGTCGCACGACCTGTCCGACGGGGAGCCCCGTAGTTGGGGCGCTGTGGAGCGGAGCCGGGGAACCATGTTCCTCCGGGGTGAATCGGCGCCAGGTCGGCCGCTGGAGCGGTCGGTGAGGCGTCGTAGGGCACGCTTCCGGCCCGAACCCGTCAGCTCACCCGGTAGGCGGGCGTTGGAAGAAGGAGTCCGCCTTCGTGGCGTCCCATCGTCGTCCCAAGCCTGCCGGCCGCGCCCGGGTCTCGATCATGACCGGTGTCGCCGCGGCAGCCGTCGCCCTCTCCGCGCAGTCCGGCGCCCACGCCGACCCGACGCCGACCAAGGACCAGGTCAAGGAGCAGGTCGACCAGCTCAACGAGCAGGCCGAGCAGGCGACCGAGAAGTACAACGGCGCGCAGGCCAAGCAGCAGGAGCTGCAGAAGCAGGTCGGCGAGCTCCAGGACAAGGTGGCCCGTCAGCAGGCGTCGGTGATCGAGGCCCAGGGCGGCCTCGCCGAGATCGCCGGCGAGCAGTACCGCAACGGCGGCATATCGTCCACCGTCCAGCTGATGCTCTCGTCCAGCCCCGACAACTTCCTGAACCAGGCCGGCGCCCTGACCCAGGCCAGCAGCACCCAGTCCGGCGCGCTGAAGGACCTCCAGGAGCAGCAGCGCAAGCTCGACCAGGACCGCAACGAGGCCCAGGCGAAGCTCGGCGAGCTGGAGTCGACCACCCAGCAGCTGAAGGCGTCCAAGGAGGACGTCCAGGCGAAGCTGGCCAAGGCCCAGGACCTGCTCAACACGCTGACCGAGCAGGAGCGCCAGGCACTGCGCGCGGCCGAGGAGAAGGCCGCCGCCGAGGCGAAGGCGAAGGCGGACGCCGCGAAGGCCGACGCCAAGGCCAAGGCCGACGCCGACCGCGCCTCCCGCGACAACGCCCGCACCGACCTCAGCGGTTCGTCGTCCTCGACGCCGGCGGCGAGCAAGCCCGCCGCGCCGTCCGCGCCCGCCGCCAACGGCTCGCGCGCCGCCGCCGCGATCGCCGCCGCCGAGAGCAAGCTCGGTTCGCCGTACGTCTACGGTGCCACCGGCCCGAGCTCCTTCGACTGCTCCGGCCTGACCGGCTGGGCCTACGCCCAGGCGGGCGTGTCGCTGCCGCGCACCTCGCAGCAGCAGGCCGGCGCCGGGACCAACATCGGCACCAACATCGCCAACGCCCAGCCCGGCGACCTCATCATCTACCGCGCGGACGCCAGCCACGTCGCCCTGTACGTGGGCGGCGGGCAGGTCATCCACGCGCCGAAGCCCGGTGCGGTGGTCCGGTACGAGACCGCCACCATGCTGCCGATCTCGGCAATCGTGCGCGTCTGATCCGCATCAGCCCCGGCAGGCCCGGTCTCCCCTCGCGGGAGGCCGGGCCTGCGGCTTTTCCGGTGGCTCGGCCGAATGTCCGATTGGGAGTCAAATATTCGGGTTGGGAGGGGTTTGGACTCGATCGCCCGGACTCGCTAACGTCTGCCACCGGACTCCCGCTCCAGAGCCGCCCGCCCCCCGGTGCGGCGGCGGGGCCGGGCCGCAGGACAGGAGCCACCGTCGCATGGCCGTGCACCGCCGTTCCCCGCTGTCAGGTGCGCACGCGCTCGCCCGTGCGCTGGTGCTGACCGCGGCGGCCACCACCGTGCTCGGCATGGCCACCGGAGGCACGGCCCAGGCCGCGCCGGGCTCGCCGGACGCACCGTCCGGCCTCAAGGACGTCAAGACACAGGTCGAGCAGCTCTACGACGAGGCCGAACAGGCCTCGGAGCGGTACAACGCGGCGCTCGACGCACAGCAGCGGCTCCAGCACCAGACCGGAGACCTCCAGCAGCAGGTCGCCGTCGCCCAGGACGAGCTCAACCAGCTGCGCGGCGACCTCGCCACGGTGGCCGGAGCCGAGTACCGCGGCGGCGGCATGGCGCAGACCGCCCAGCTGATGCTCTCCGCCGACCCCGAGGGCTACCTCTCCAAGGCCCGCACGCTGGACCAGGCGGCCGAGCGGCAGAACGAGACGCTGCACGAGGTGGTGGCCCGTCAGCGCCGGCTCGACCAGCGCCGCGCCGAGACCTCCGCCAGGCTCGTCGAACTGGACCAGACCCGCCGCGCCCTCGCCGAGAGCAAGCAGCAGATCCAGCAGCGGCTGGCCAAGGCGCAGAAGCTGCTCAACAGCCTGGGCGCCGGTGAACGGGCCCGGATGGCCGCCCAGGACGCCCGCGAGGCCGAGCAGCGTGCCACCCGGGGCACCGACCGGCTCGACCTGGGCACCGCCCCGCCCGCGTCCGAACGCGGCGCCGCCGCGCTGGCCGCCGCCGTGAGGATGATCGGCTCGCCCTATGTGTACGGATCCACCGGGCCCCGCGCGTTCGACTGTTCCGGTCTGATGTACTGGAGCTGGCGGCAGGCCGGAGTGACCCTGCCGCGCACCTCGCAGGCCCAGGCGTACGCCGGCCGGCGGGTCGGCATCTCCGACGCACGACCGGGAGACCTGGTGATCTTCTACCGGGACATGCACCACGTCGGCATGTACGCCGGCGGCGGGGTGATCGTGCACGCCCCGTACCCGGGGGCCAAGGTCCGGTACGAGAGCGTCAACGCGATGCCCGTCGCGGGGGTGATCCGGCTCTGAGCCGGTCCGGCCCGACCCCCTCCTCCGCCGACGCCGGGGCACGCCGCTGCGCGCTGTCCCGGCGCGGTGCGCTGCTGCTCGCCGCCGGCGGGCTGGCGCAGCTCTCGCTGCCCGGGGCCGCCCCGGCGGCACCCGCCCGGGTGGCCGACCACCGGGCCGAGGTGGAGGCGCTGCTGGCCGCACGGGCCCGGGCGCTGGCCGCCGGGCCGCCCGCGCTGCCGCTGGCCGAGGCGGGCTACCGCAACCTCGTGCTCGGCCCGGCCGGCACGCCGGACCGGCTCACCGTCAACGCCGAGCTCGCCGTGCGGGTGGCCGGGTACGACGAGTACCCCGTGGTCCACCCCCGCCGGCTCACGCTGCTGCGCGCCGCCGACGGCTGGCGGGTCGAGCGGGAGGAGGGCGCGGGCGGACCGCCGCCGCTCTGGGACCTCGGCACCGTCACGGCGGTCCGCGGCGAGCGCGCCCTGGTGCTCGGCGTGGCCGGCGGGCCGGACCCGGCCGGCCCGGCCGCCGTCGCCGACCGGGCCGTCGTGGCCGTCGCCGGGCTCTGGGGCACGGGCTGGGCGAACCGGCTGCTGCTGGAGGTGCCCGCCACCGAGGCGCAGTTCGCCCGGCTGCTGGAGGCCGAACCGGCCGCCTGGAGCGCCATGGCGGCCGTCACCACCGCGGCGCCGGGCGCGCCCTGGCACACCCCGGCCGACCGGGTCGTGCTCAACCCGCAGGCGTACGGCGGGCTCAGCGACTTCGGCCGCCAGGTGGTGATCACCCACGAGGCCGTGCACGTGGCGACCCGGGCCGACACCCGCGCCTGGACGCCGCTCTGGCTCTCCGAGGGCGTCGCCGACTGGACCGGCTACCGGGGCTCCGGCCGCTCCCCGCGGCAGATCGCCCCCGAGCTGGCCCGCGACGTCTCCGCCGGGAGGCTGCCCTCGGCGCTGCCCACCGACCAGGACTTCACGGCGGGGGCGGCCGGCATCGCCCAGGCCTACGAGCAGGCCTGGCTGGCCTGTGAGCTGATCGCCCGCCGGTACGGGCCCGAGCGGCTGGCCGCCTTCTACCGCGCGGTCGGGGCGGCGGGCCGGGGCACCGACCGGGAGCAGCTGCTGGACCGTGTGTTCCGGACCGAACTGGGCCTCGGCCTGGCCGAGTTCACCGGCCTCTGGCTCGCCGAGGTCCGGCGGCTGGGGGACTAGCGGCGCTCGCCGGCCGTCGGCCGGTCGATGCCGTCGAGGAGGTCCTGCTCGTACGCGATCCCGGGTCGCACCGGGTAGGAGGAGGCCGGCTCGGGGCGGGCCAGCACCACGGTGGGCGGCAGCTGCTCGGACCCGCGGGTGGAGCGCCAGAGCCGGACGCAGGACACCGCGGTGGCCGCCACCAGCAGCAGGTTGCGCAGGGTCAGCCAGGTGATCGCCCACGGCTCGCTGCCGACCACCTCGCTGAACATCAGCGGGAACTCCACCAGGGTCAGCGGCGTCGCCGCGAGGATCAGCAGCGCCACCGGCCGCTGGCTGCTCCCGCGCACGGTCAGGCAGACCGCCGCCACGCCGACCAGCCACACCAGGTACTGCGGGCTGATCACCCGGCTGGTCACGGTGAAGATCAGCAGCGCGGTCAGCGCCGCGTCGTACATGGTGGCGGCGTTGCGGCGCTTGGCGGTGAAGCGCCACAGCAGCAGCCAGCCGAAGCCCAGTAGGGTGCCGGCCATCATCACCTTGCCGACCACGTCGACCCACGGCCCGAGCATCTCCACCGAGCCGTAGTTCATCATCACCTTGCCGTCCCAGGACCCGGCGATCCGGGCGAAGTGCAGCGGCAGCGCGCCGACCGACTCCACCTCGACGCCGCGGTCCTTCTGGAAGGTCAGGAACTCGAACGCGCCGTTCATCCCGGCCGCGAGCAGGAAGCCGACCGAGACGGCGGTGGCCGCCGCCGACGTCCAGGCGCGGCGGGTGCGCCGGCCGGACGGGGTGCCGATGAGGCCGAGCAGCGGCCAGATCTTGATGATCCCGCCCAGGCCCAGCAGCAGCCCGCCGATCGCCGGGCGGCGGATCAGCGCCAGCAGGCCCGCCACCGCGACCGCGGTGACGATGACGTCGTACCGGTTGTAGATCATCGGGCCGAGCAGCGGGACGCCGGCCACCCAGACCCAGGCACCGGTCAGCGCCCGGCCCTTGCGCAGCCCGGTCCGCACCAGCAGGGCCATCGCGGCGGCGTCCGCGATCCCGCAGATCACCCAGAAGGAGACCAGGTAGGACCAGGGCAGCAGGCCCGGCAGCATGATGACCAGGGCGGCGCCGGGCGGGTACTGCCAGGTGACGTCGTCCAGCGGGAAGGTGCCGGTCTGCAGGACGCCGTACCAGCCGTGGTAGATCAGCCAGACGTCGGTGGTGACGTCCCCGCCGGGCATCCGCAGCACGCCGGTCACCAGCAGCAGCAGCAGGGCCCGGGTGGCCAGCCAGGTCCCGCCGAGGGCACAGAGCGCCCCGGTGCGCCCGGAGGGGCGGGCGGGGGCCTGGACGGGCTCCTGGCGGACGGCCAGTGCCGTGCCGGGGCCGTCGGCGCCGACGGGGTTACCGGACTCGGTGGCCGGGGCCAACTCCACTGCGCTCCCTCGTTCGTCTCGGACGTCCCACCGGAGGCGTCGCGGGACGGACGCCCGGGCGGTCGGTGTCGGCCACTGCGCCGTCGATCGGGCGGGCCCCACCGGCTGCCTAGGTACTAGGACAGACCCGGGGGTGAAACGGTTGCCGTGCACGGATCCGTTCCCGGCGGGTCATGGTGTTGACCTATCGTACGGATCACCCAGCGGTACACCGAGCACCCCCCGACCGAGCGAGCCGTGGCCTGATGCACAAGACCTTGATCGTCACCAACGACTTCCCGCCGCGCCCCGGCGGCATCCAGGCCTTCGTCCACAACATGGCTGTCCGTCAGCCCGCCGGGAGCATCGTGGTGTACGCCTCGACCTGGCGCGACGGCACCGAGGTGGCCCGGTTCGACGCCGAGCAGCCGTTCCCGGTGATCCGGGACCGGACGAAGGTGATGGTTCCCACACCGCGGGTCACCCGGCGGGCCGCCGAGATCCTCCGCGCCGAGAAGTGCGACTCCGTCTGGTTCGGCGCGGCCGCCCCGCTCGGGCTGATGGCGCCCGCGCTGCGGCGCGCCGGGGCCGGCCGGCTGCTCGGCATGACGCACGGGCACGAGGCCGCCTGGGCCCAGCTCCCGGCGGCCCGGCAGCTGCTGCGCCGGATCGGCGCGGGCACCGACACCCTCACCTACCTGGGCGAGTACACCCGCTCCCGGATCGCGGACGCGGTCGGCCCGGAGGCGGCCGCGCGGATGGTGCAGCTGCCGCCGGGCGTGGACGAGCAGACCTTCCACCCGGAGTCGGGCGGCGCCGAGCTGCGCCGGCGGCTCGGCCTGGCGGACCGGCCGGTGGTGGTCTGCGTCTCCCGGCTGGTGCCGCGCAAGGGCCAGGACACCCTGATCGAGGCGATGCCGCAGATCCTCGCGGACGTGCCGGACGCCGTGCTGCTGATCGTCGGCGGCGGCCCGTACCGGGCGGACCTGGAGAAGCTCGCCGACGCCCGGGGCGTGCGCGCCTCGGTGCGCTTCACCGGCTCGGTGCCGTGGGAGGAGCTGCCCGCGCACTACGGCGCCGGGGACGTCTTCGCGATGCCCTGCCGCACCCGCCGGGGCGGGCTGGACGTCGAGGGCCTGGGCATCGTCTACCTGGAGGCCTCGGCGACCGGGCTGCCGGTGGTGGCCGGCGACTCCGGCGGTGCGCCGGACGCGGTGCTGGAGGGCGAGACCGGCTACGTGGTGCCGGGCGGCTCGCCGGCCGCGGCGGCCGAGCGGATCGTCCGGCTGCTGAACGACGAGGAGCTGCGCCGGCGGATGGGCGAGGCCGGGCGGCGCTGGGTGGACCGCTCCTGGCGGTGGGACCTGCTGGCCGGCCGGCTCACCTCGCTGCTGGCCGGCTGAGGGCCGCCCGGTCGTGGCCGGTGCGGCCCGCCCCGGCGTTCAGGGGGCGGGCCGCACAAGGCCTCAGCGCTGGTAGATGGCCTCGACGTCGGCCGCGAAGTCCTTCAGCACGACATTGCGCTTGAGCTTGAGCGAGGGCGTGAGGTGCCCGCTCTCCTCGGAGAAGACGGTGTCCAGCAGGCGGAACTTCTTGACCGCCTCGGCGTGCGAGACGGCGGCGTTGCCGTCGTCCACCGCGGTCTGGACCGCGGCGAGCAGGTCCGCGTCCTCGCGCAGCTCGGCGATGGTGGCGGTGGCCGGCTTGCCGTTCAGCTCCTTCCACTTGGGGAAGAAGTCCTCGTCGATGGTGACCAGGCAGCCGATGAACGGCTTGCGGTCGCCGACCACCATCACCTCGCCGATCAGGGCGTGCGCCCGGATGCGGTCCTCGATCACCGCCGGGGCGACGTTCTTGCCGCCGGCGGTGACGATGATCTCCTTCTTCCGGCCGGTGATGGTGAGGTAGCCCTCGTCGTCCAGCGAGCCGAGGTCGCCGGTGGCGAACCAGCCGTCCCGCAGGGCGTCCGCGGTGGCCTGCGGGTTGTTCCAGTAGCCGGTGAAGATCTGCGGGCCCTTCAGGAGCACCTCGCCGTCCTCGGCGATCCGCACGGCCGAGCCGGGCAGCGGCTGGCCGACGGTGCCGATCTTCGGCTTGTCGTTCGGGTTGAACGCGGTGGCCGCGCAGGTCTCGGTCAGGCCGTAGCCCTCCAGGACGGTGAAGCCGATGCCCCGGTAGAAGTGGCCGAGGCGCTCGCCGAGCGGCGCGCCGCCGGAGATCGCGTGGGTGGCCCGTCCGCCGAGGGCGGCGCGCAGCTTGCTGTAGACCAGCTTGTCGAAGACGGCGTGCTTGATCCGCAGGACCAGGCCCGCGCCGCCGGCGTCCAGCGCCCGGCTGTACGCGATCGCGGTGTCGGCGGCCTTGTCGAAGATCTTGCCCTTGCCGTCGGCCTGGGCCTTGGCGCGGGCGGTGTTGTAGACCTTCTCGAAGACTCTGGGCACGCCCAGGATCAGCGTGGGCCGGAACGACGCGAGCTCGGCCGTGACGTCCTTGATGTCCGACACGTGGCCGAGCTTGATGGGCGCGATCGCGGCGGCGATCTCGGCGATCCGGCCGAGCACGTGCGCGAGCGGGAGGAACAGCAGGACGGAGCCCTCGCCGGTCCGGAACAGCGACTCCATGCGGGCCGTCACGTTGCCGAGCTCGGCGAGGAAGTTGCCGTGGGTGAGCTGACAGCCCTTGGGGCGGCCGGTGGTGCCCGAGGTGTAGACGATGGTCGCGACCGAGTCGGAGCCGGCCGTCGAGCGGCGCTCGTCGACGGTGGCGTCGGAGACCTGCTGCCCGGCCTCGGCCAGCGCGGCCAGGGCGCCGGCCTCGATCTGCCAGGTGTGCTTCAGCTCCGGCAGGCGCTCGCGGACCTGCTCGACCACCTCGGCGTGCCGGTCGGTCTCGGTGAGGACGGCGACCGCGCCGGAGTCGCCGAGGATCCACTCGACCTGCTCGGCGGAGGAGGTCTCGTACACCGGCACGGTGATCGCGCCGGCCGTCCAGATCGCGAAGTCCAGCAGCGTCCACTCGTACCGGGTGCGGGACATGATGCCCACCCGGTCGCCGGGGCCGATGCCGGCGGCGATCAGGCCCTTCGCGGCGGAGTGCACCTCGGCCAGGAACTGGGTGGCGGTCAACTCCTGCCACTGGCCGTCCACCTTACGGCTGAGCACCGCGACGTTCGGGTGCCGCTCGGCGTTCTGGTGCACGAGGTCGGAGAGGTTACCGCCGCTCGGTACCTGGTAGAGGGCCGGAAGGCTGAAGTCGAGCAAGACTGCTCCTCGTTCGCGACGCTGCGGGACGGCAGGACGTTACTGCCCGGTAGGCAGCTTCGACCAGGGGGGTCGGCTCCGGTGTTCGAAGTGTCACACCTTTACCCGGTCCGACCAGGCCGTGACCGGGTCGTTCGAATGGCACCCTACGGCAGCACCGGGGTGACCGACCGGTAGCCCGTCACGGCACCGGAGCACGGGCCCCGGTGCCGCGGCGGCCCACCGAGCCCCCGGCCTGACGGCGTCCCCGGGCGCGATAGCCTGCTCCGGGCGCACCCGACCGAGCAGGCTCGGCCGGGCCGGCAGCAAGGGACGACGCGGAGGGCCATTTCCATGGCGGAGCACACCAGGTCGAGCATCACCATCGACGCGACCCCGGAGACGGTCATGGCCGTGATCGCCGACTTCGCCGCCTACCCGGCCTGGACCGGTGAGGTCAAGGAGATCGAGGTGCTGGAGACCGCCGGGGACGGCCGCGCCTCCCAGGTGCGCCTGCTGCTCGACGCCGGCGCCATCCGCGACGAGCACGTCCTCGCCTACACCTGGGACGACGACCGCGAGGTCAGCTGGACGCTGGTGCGCAGTCAGATGCTCCGCTCGCTGGACGGCTCCTACGCGCTCGCCCCGCTCGGCGGCGGCCGGACCGAGGTCACCTACCAGCTCGCCGTCGACGTCAAGATCCCGATGCTCGGCATGATCAAGCGCAAGGCCGAGAAGGTCATCATCGACCGGGCGCTGGCCGGCCTGAAGAAGCGCGTCGAGGGCTGACGCCCGGAAAGCGGGGGCAGGACGGCATGACGGCCACACGCACCATCCTGGTCAGCGGCGACGCCGCGGCGCCCGTGGTGGCCGCCGCCACCGCGCTGCACGCCGCCCGGCAGGGCCGCCGCACCCTGCTGCTGGCCGCCGACGACCCCCACCGCGCCCTCGACGCCGTCCTCGGCACCCGGCTGGAACCCGGACCGGCCGTCTACGAGCCGGGGCTGACCGTGGCCCGGATCGACGAGCAGGCCGCCTTCCGGCGCGCGCTCGGCGAGATCGGCGGCAGGCTGGCGCCCGCCCTCGACCTGCTCGGCGCCGAGCCGCTCGACCCCGAGGAGCTCACCGCCCTCCCCGGCACCGCCCGGCTCGCCCTGCTGCGCGCCCTGCCCGCCGCCGAGGCCGACGTCCTGGTGGTGCTGGCCCCTGCGCCCGCCGAGCTGATCGGCACGCTCGCCCTGCCCGAGCAGCTGGAGCGCTACCTGGCCCGGCTCGTGCCCGGGCAGCGCCAGGCCGCCCGGGCGCTGCGCCCGCTGCTGGCCGGCCTGGCCGGCGTCCCGATGCCCGCCGACTGGCTCTACGAGGGCCGGGCCAAGGCGGCCGCCGCGCTCGCCGAGGCCCGCGCCGCGATCACCGCGCCCGGCACCAGCGTCCGCCTGGTCACCGCCGCCGACGGCCACCCCTTCGACGAACTGGGCCGGATCCGCGCCGGGCTGGCCCTGCACGGGCACCGGCCGGACGCCGTGGTGGTGCACGGGGCGCTGCCGGACGCGGCCGCCGACTCGCCCGACCCGTGGCTGGCCGGGCTGGCCCGCCGCCGGCAGGAGGAGCTGGCCGCCCTGGCCGCCGCCGGCGACGTGCCGGTGCTGGTCACCGGCCTCGCCGAGGTCACCCTGGAGGCCGTCGCCGACCGCCTCTACGGCACCGGGCCGGGCCCGGCACCGCTCGCCGCCGGGCCGTGGCCGGTCGAGGACCGGCTGGCCGAGGACGGCCTCCTGGTCTGGCACCTCGCCCTGCCCGGTGCCGACCGGGCCGACCTGGACCTGGTGCGCCGCGGGGACGAGCTGGTGGTCGGCCTCGGTGCCCACCGGCGGGTGCTCACCCTGCCGTCGGCGCTGCGCCGCTGCACCGTCGCGGGCGCCGCCCTGCACGACGGGGTGCTCGCCGTCCGTTTCGCGCCGGACCCGGCGCTCTGGCCGCGCGGCTGAGCCGCCCGGACGCCTCCGGGACCGCGTCCCGGGTCGGGTAGCGTCGGGTCCAGTGGCCGCAGGGGCGGCCGGAGCCGAGGAGACGCCCGCGATGAGCACTGCCGACGACCGCACCGAGCAGGCCGCCGAGCACCCCTTCGGCCCGGAGCTGGGCCCCCTGGTGGACGAGGTGCGCCGGTTCGCCACCGCCGCCGGCCGGAAGGCCCAGGAGGCCGGCGCCGAAACCCTGATCTCGCTGGCCGGCCTCGCCGACCGCCTGCGCGAGAACCAGCCCGACGTGTACGGGCACCTGGCCAACGCGGGCAGCGGGCTGGCCGCGGCCGGCGGCGAGCTGCTGGCCGCCTACCGGGCCGCCGTGGCCGGTCACGAGCGCCGCTGGACCGCCGGTGAGAGCGCCCGCAGCGAGCGGATCGACCTCGACACGCCTGACGGACCGTCCGACAAGCAGTGAAGCCCTGATCCCGAGAGAGTGACGGTCCGACTTCATGCTGCGACGGAGCGGGTAGGAATGTACGACTTTTGAAGGGGATCGGCGAGCTCGGCCGCAAATTGTCTTCGGTTAATGTATGCGACGGTGTGTACGGGGGCCGGGTTGGGCGGTACGGTTCCGTCCAGCGGGAACGAGTGAATAGCTGAGGGACACATGGCTCTGACCATCGGCGTCGACGTCGGCGGGACCAAGATCGCGGCAGGCGTGGTCAACGAGGCGGGCGAGATCCTGGCCCGGACCAGGGTGCCCACCCCGGCCGACCCGCAGTGGGCGGTCGACGCCATCGCGCAGGCCGTCCGCGAGCTCAAGGAGCAGTACCCCGACGTGGTCGCGGCCGGCGTCGGTGCTCCCGGGTTCGTCGACCGCAACCGCTCCACGGTGATCTTCGCCCCCAACATCGACTGGGAGGACGAGCCGCTGCGCACCCGGATCGAGGAGCTCACCGGCCTGGACACCGTGGTCGAGAACGACGCCAACTGCGCGGCCTGGGCCGAGTTCCGCTTCGGCGCGGCCGCCGAGTACGAGGACATGGTGCTGATCACCGTCGGCACCGGCATCGGCGGCGGGATCGTCCTGGACGGCCGGCTGCACCGCGGCCGGTTCGGCGTGGCCGGCGAGATCGGCCACCTCAACATGGTCCCCGACGGCCTCGCCTGCGGCTGCGGCGGCAAGGGCTGCTGGGAGCAGTACGGCTCGGGCCGGGCGCTGCGCCGCTACGGCCGGGAGAAGGCCGCCGCCGACCCGATCCACGGCAAGCGGATGCTGGAGCTCAACGACGGCGTCGCCGAGACCATCCGCGGCATCCACATCACCCAGGCCGCCGAGGAGGGCGACCCGCTCGCCCTGGAGTGCTACGCCGAGCTGGCCGACTGGCTCGGCCGGGGCATGGCCGACCTCGCCGCGCTCTTCGACCCGGGCGTCTTCGTGCTCGGCGGCGGCGTCTCCGACTCCGGCCGGCTGCTGCTCGACCCGGTCGCCGAGGCCTTCGAGCACTACCTCACCGGCGGGGTGCACCGCCCGCGCGCCGAGGTGGTGCTCGCCTCGATGGGCTCGGCGGCCGGCATCTCCGGCGCGGCCGACCTGGCCCGCACCATCTGATCCCCACCACGCGCACGCCGGCGGCGGCGCGGCCAGGGCCTGCGGGCCCCGGCCGCGCCGCCGTCGTGTTCCCCCGCCGCGCGGCGGCCCCGCTGCCGTACGGTCGTCAGCGGAGCACCACCGGACGCAGGGGAGGACCGCCATGACCAGTGGACCGGCGAACGCCGGACCGGCCGAGCTGCCGCCGCCCGGGCCGGGGCGGCTGCGGCTGCTCGGCTACAACGTCCGCTCGCTGCGCGACGACCGGCACGCCCTTGTCCGGGTGATCCGGGCCTGCGCGCCGGACGTGGTCTGCGTCCAGGAGTCGCCGCGGTACTGGCGCCCGGAGGGCCAGGCCGCCTGGCTCGCCCGGCGGACCGGCACCGTCGTCCTGGCCGGCGGCGGCCGGACCGCCGCCGGCCCGCTGCTGCTCGGCCGGCCCGGGGTGGAGGTGCTCGCCGTCCACGACCGGCTGCTGCCCAAGACCCGCGGCCTGCACGCCCGCGGCTTCGCCAGTGCCGTCGTCAGGGTGGCCGGCTCGGTGCCGTTCTCCGTCACCGCCTGCCACCTGAGCCTCGATCCGGCGGAGCGGTACGGGCAGTTCGAGCTGCTGCTCGACCAGCTGCGGGTCGCCGGACCCGGCGTGGTCGCGGGGGACTTCAACGAGCACCCGGACGGCCCGGGCTGGCGGCTGCTGGCGGGCCGGCTCCAGGACGGGTACGTGGCCGCGCCCTGGGGCGGCGAGTTCACGTCCGTCCCGGAGAACCCCTACCAGCGGATCGACGCCGTCTTCGCCACCCCCGGCGTGCGCGTCCTCGCCTGCGGCGTCCCGCACGGGCTGCCCGGCGTCACCGAGGCCGACCTGCGGGCCGCCACCGACCACCTGCCGGTGCTCGCCGTCCTGGAGCTCCCGACCGGTTGACGAGGGGTCAGACGACCGCGCCGCCGTGCGGGTCCTCGGGCTCGTCCTCGTCACGGTCCTTCATCCGGACCACCAGGGTCACGAAGCCGCCGAGGAAGGCCGACACCCCGACCCAGGCCGGCCAGCCGGAGACCTCGCGCCAGACCACCGCGTCGAACAGCAGCAGCGCCGGGCCGCCGAGGACGGCCAGCCAGGCGAACTTGGCGGTGACGTCGGCGGCGGGCAGCGGCGGCGGCTCCGGCGGGACGAAGTGGCCCTCGTCGGCCTCCTCGGCCAGCTCGAAGTCGCGCGGGCCGGGGGAGGCGGCCGGCATCACCGGCCTGCCGGAGCGCGGTCGCGGCTGTGGCGCGAGGTCCGAGAGGTCGTCCGGGCCGTCGCGGCGTTCGGCGGCGTCCTTGAAGCCGCCCTTCAGCCCGCCGCGCGCCCGGAGGTCCTCGATCTCCGGCCAGTCCGGGTTGTTGAGGTCGACGGGGTCGTCGAACTGGGCGACCAGCGCGGCGAAGATCTCGTCCTGTTCGGCCTGGCTGCGCTCGGGCGCGCGCCGCACCCGGGGCGGCTCGGCGGCGGCCTCCTTGCGGACGTCCGCGCCGGGGCCGGAGCCCGCGCCGTCGCCCCCGCTCCCCGCGGCGTCGTCGGCCTCGGGACCCTCGGTCCCGGCCTCGGCGGCCTTCGTGTTCTCCGCGTCCTCGCGGGGCGCCTCGTCCTCGCCGCCCGCCGTGCTGCTCTCGTGCACTTCCGGCCCTTCAGCCTTGGTGATCGTCGGATTCGACCCGGGTGACGCCCGCCGTGTGCGCGGGAGCCAGCCGTCGGATGAAGTCCTGGCTGGCCGCGAATATTTCCGGCGCGTCGTGGTCCAGCGTCGCGACGTGGTAGCTGCGCTGGCACAGCCGCTCCGTCACGTCGGTCGAGGATATCCGCGCCAGCACCAGCTCCGAGTTGGCCGCGGAGACGACGTGGTCCTGCGGGCTGCGGAAGAGCAGCACCGGCTGGGTCACCTGCGGCAGCCGGCCCTGGACGTCCTTCCAGAGCCTGGTCAGCGACCAGGCGGCGTGCAGCGGGGTCCGGTCGTAGCCGAGCTCCACCGAGCCCGGCCGGGCGATGTCGTCGGCGATCCCCGGCAGGCTCGGCACCAGGTGACGCAGCACCGGCAGCAGCACGCTCGCGGGGTTGTCGGAGCGCACCGACGGGTTGACCAGCACCAGCCCGGAGACGGCCGGCCCGTGCAGCGCGGCCAGCCGCAGCGCCAGCGAGGAGCCCATCGACAGGGCGAGGACGAAGACCTGCTCACACTCGGCGGACAGCGCGAGCAGCTCGCGCTCCACCTCGGCGTACCAGTCCTCCCAGCGCGTCACCTGCATGTCCTGCCAACGGGTTCCGTGCCCCGGCAGCAACGGCAGCGAGACGGTGAATCCGGCCGCCGCGAGGTCCTCGGCCCACGGCCGCAGCGACTGCGGCGAGCCGGTGAAGCCGTGGCAGAGCAGGACGCCCACCGGACCGCCCCGGTGGCGGTAGGGTTCGGCACCGGGCAGCGGCGGCATGACGGGCTCCTTCGCGGGCGGGGACGCTGGAGGACGAGGACGCGGGGCCCGACGGGGTCGGCCGGGGGCGGCGCAGGAACGGCAGGCTGCGGGAACCCGATCGTCCCACGGGCCCGCCCACGTCGTACAGCCCCACCGGACGCCCCGCCGGGGCGGGGCGGGGCGCGGGCGGCCGCCGCGGGGCATTAGGATCGACCGGTCCGCATAACAGGAGGCCCGGGTTGTTCTACCGACTGATGAAGATGATCGTCGCGCCACTGCTTCGGATCTTCTTCCGGCCGTGGATCGAGGGTGAGGAGAACATCCCCGCCGAGGGTGCCGCGATCATCGCGAGCAACCACCTCTCCTTCTCGGACTCCTTCTTCTTCCCCGCGCTGATCAAGCGCCGGGTGACCTTCATCGCCAAGGCCGAGTACTTCAACACGCCCGGCGTGAAGGGCAAGCTGACGGCCGCCTTCTTCAAGGGCGTCGGCCAGCTGCCGGTGGACCGCTCGGGCGTGCGCGGCGCCGGTGAGGCGGCGATCCGCTCCGCGATCGCGGTGCTGGACCGCGGCGAGCTCTTCGGCGTCTACCCGGAGGGCACCCGCTCGCCCGACGGCAAGCTGTACCGCGGCAAGGTCGGCGGCCTGGCCCGCGTCGCGCTGGCCACCGGTGCGCCGGTGATCCCGGTCGCGATGATCGACACCGAGAAGGTGCAGCCGCCCGGCCAGGTGATCCCCAACTTCGGCATCCGCCCGGGCATCCGGATCGGCCGGCCGCTGGACTTCTCCCGCTACCACGGCATGGAGAACGACCGCTTCATCCTCCGTTCGGTGACGGACGAGGTGATGTACGAGATCATGCGGCTCTCCGGCCAGGAGTACGTCGACATCTACGCGACCGCCGCCAAGCGGCAGATCGCCGACGACAAGAAGCGCGCGGACGCCGAGCGCAAGGCGGTCCAGAAGGCCGAACAGGCCGCCGCCAAGGCCGAGAAGGCCGAGGCGGAGAAGGCCCAGAAGGCCCTGGAGCAGGAGCAGAAGGCCGCGGAGCAGGAACAGAAGGACAACGGGCCGGCCTGAGGCCCGCCGCCGGGGGAGGGGCAGGGACGATGACGGACGGCAGTAGGACCGGCGCGGTGGGCGGGGCGGTCGCGGCCGGCGGCATGTCCGTCGAACTGCCGCTCTGGCGCGCCATCTCCTTCTTCCGGGTCCTGGCGCTCGGCTACGCCCTGCTGCGCTTCCTCAACTCCTACCTGGAGTTCCTGCACCCCGTCGCGGGCTGGATCTACCTCGGTGCGCTGACGCTCTGGACGCTGGCCAGCACCCGCGCCTTCGCCGGGCCGCAGCGCTGCACCTGGTACGTGCTCGGCACCGACCTCACGCTCGTCGTCACCGGCATCGTGATGAGCGGCCTCACCGACTCCCCGGCCAGGATCAGCCACGGCGCGCCCACCCTGCCCACCATCTGGGCGGCCGGCACCGTGCTCGGCTTCGCGGGCAAGGGCGGCTGGCGCTGGGCGGCGGCGGCCGGTTCGGTGATCGGGGTGGCCAACATCCTCGGCCACGGCGGTCCGACCGGCGACAACATCCACAACATCGTGCTGCTGATGGTGACCGGCTGCGCGATCGGCTACGTGATCGAGCTCGCCCGGGCCAGTGAGGCGACCCTCACCCGGGCCCTCCAGGTGGAGGCGGCCACCCGCGAGCGCGAGCGGCTCTCCCGGGACATCCACGACGGCGTGCTCCAGGTGCTGGCGCTGGTCCAGCGCCGGGGCGGCGAGCAGGGCGAGGGCCGGGGCGGCGACTTCGCCGAGCTCGGCCGGCTGGCCGGCGAGCAGGAGCGCGCGCTGCGGGCGCTGATGAGCGGCGGCCCGCTGCCGGCCCAGCGCGCGGCCCTGGAGCCGCAGGACCTGCGAACCCTGCTCGGCCCGTACACGGACGAGCGGATCACGCTCTCCGCCCCCGGCACGCCGGTTCTGCTGCCCGCCCCGGCCGCCGGTGAGCTGGCCGCGGCGGTCGGGGCCGCCGTGGACAACGTCCGCAAGCACGCCGGCGCCGGGGCCCGCGCCTGGATCCTGGTCGAGGACGAGCCGGAGGCCGTGACGGTGAGCATCCGCGACGACGGCCCGGGCTTCGTCCCCGGGCGGCTCGGCGAGGCGGAGCAGGCCGGCCGGCTCGGCGTCTCCCAGTCCATCCGCGGCCGGCTGCTGGACCTCGGCGGCACGGCCGAGCTGTACTCGGTGCCCGGGGAGGGCGTCGAGGTGGAACTCCGCGTCCCGCGTCCCGAGGAAGGCCCCCGATGACCGACCAGCCGATGACCGACCAGCCGACGACCGGCGCGCAGGCCGAGCAGCCGGTGCGCGTCATGGTCGTCGACGACCACCCGATGTGGCGCGACGCCGTCTCCCGCGACCTCGCCGAGGCCGGGCTGGACGTGGTGGCGACCGCGGGCGACGGCGAGGAGGCCGTCCGCCGGGCCCGCGCCTGCGCCCCGCAGGTGGTCGTGCTGGACCTCAACCTGCCCGGGCTCTCCGGCGCCGAGGCCTGCCGTCAGGTGGTGGCCCAGGACCCGTCGGTGCGCGTCCTGGTGCTCTCGGCGAGCGGCGAGCACGCGGACGTGCTGGAGGCGGTGAAGTCCGGCGCGACCGGGTACCTGGTGAAGTCGGCCGGCCGGGACGAGCTGCTGGACGCGGTGCGCCGCACCGCCGTCGGCGACGCCGTCTTCACCCCCGGCCTGGCCGGCCTGGTGCTCGGCGAGTTCCGCCGGCTGGCCGCCGAGCCCGCCGCGCCGACCGCTCCCGCCGTCCCGCAGCTGACCGCACGGGAGACCGAGGTGCTGCGGCTGGTCGCCAAGGGCCTGTCCTACCGGCAGATCGCCGACCGGCTGGTGCTCTCCCACCGCACGGTGCAGAACCACGTCCAGAACACCCTGGGCAAGCTCCAGCTGCACAACCGGGTCGAGCTGGTCCGGTACGCGATCGAGCAGGGGCTGGACGACGAGATCTGAGCGGTGCGCCGCCGCCCGGGCGGCGGCGCACCGGCCGGGGGGCCTCAGCCGCGTACCGCCGCCGCCTCCCGGAGCAGCCCGGCGACGATGTCCACCCCGTCCCGGGTGAGGACCGACTCCGGGTGGAACTGCAGTCCGGCGAAGCCCGGGCCGCGCAGTGCGTGGACGTCGCCGGTCAGCGGGTCGCGGGAGACCTCGACGCCCCCGGCGGCCAGCCGGGCGGCGTCCTCGTCCGAGCAGCGCGCGGTGAACGTGTTGTAGAAGCCGACGGTGCGCTTCGTCCCGAACAGGTCGACGCTCTCCTGGGCGCCCTGGAACGGCACGGCCTTGCGGGCCAGCGGCAGCCCGAGGGCGTCCGAGAGCAGCTGGTGGCTGAGGCAGACGGCGAGCAGCGGCGCGGTGCGGGCACCGGAGCGGACGGCGGCCAGCGCGTCGGCGACGACCGGGCGGAGCACGGCCATCTTGGGGTCGTCCGCCGCGGCCGGGTCGCCCGGGCCGGGGCCGAGCACCAGCGGGCCGCGGTGGGCGGCGACGCGCTCCCGCAGGCCGGGCTCGTCGAAGCGGGCGACCGTGACCCGGTGGCCGAGCGAGGTCAGCAGGTGGGCGAGCATCGAGGTGAAGGTGTCCTCGCCGTCCACGACCAGGGTCGGCCCGGCCTCGGTGACCCGGGCCGGCTCCTGCATCCGCAGCCAGAACGGGGCCAGGTTGGCACGCCGGGCGTCCAGCGCCGCCTGGACGCGGTGGTCGTCGGCGAGCCGCGGGCCGGACCGCTGCTGGTGCCGGGCGGGCGCCGGCCGGGCGCCGATCGCGGTGAGCACCCCGGCGGCCTTGGCGTGCGTCTCGGCCACCTCCGACTCCGGGTCGGAGTGGCGGACCAGGGTCGCGCCGACCCGGACCACCAGCCGGCCGGTGGCCGGGTCGATGTCGGCGGCGCGGATGCAGATCGGGGAGTCCAGCTGCTGGCCGCCGCTGGCGGAGCGGCCGATCAGGGCGAGCGCACCGGCGTAGTAGCCGCGCCCGCCGCGCTCGTACCGGCTGATCACCCGGGTGGCGTTCTGCACCGGGCTGCCGGTGACGGTGGCGGCGAACATCGTCTCCTTCAGCACCTCGCGGACGTCCAGCGAGGTGCGCCCGCGCAGCTCGTACTCGGTGTGCGCGAGGTGGGACATCTCCTTGAGGCGCGGGCCGAGGACCTGGCCGCCGAGGTCGCCGACGGTGCACATCATCTTGAGCTCCTCGTCGACCACCATGGTGAGCTCCTCCAGCTCCTTGGGGTCGTGCAGGAAGTCGATCAGCGAGTCGAGGTCGGCTCCGGCGGCCGGATAGCGGTAGGTGCCGGAGATCGGGTTCATCACCACGGTCCCGCCGCTCTGCCGGACGTGGACCTCGGGGGAGGCGCCGACCAGGACGCGGTCGCCGGTGTGCACCAGGAAGGTCCAGTAGGCGCCGCGCTCCTGCTCCAGCAGCCGGCGGAAGAGCGAGAGCGCGAGCTCCGGCGAGAACCGGTCGAGCGTGGCGGTGAAGTCCCGCCGGATCACGAAGTTGGCGCCCTCGCCGCGCCCGATCTCGTCCTCGATCACCCGGCGGACGATGCCGGCGTACTCCTGGTCGTCGATGTCGAACGCACCGCCGGCGAGTGAGACCGGCAACTGCGGCAGTACGGGCATCAGTTCGGACAGCGGGAGGGCGTACTGCGAGGTGACGGAGAGGGCCTGCAGCGGGGTGGCGTCGTCGTGCGCCTCGAAGCCGCGCTCGCGGATCTGGCGGTAGGGGACCAGTGCGAGCAGGTCGTGCACCGGGCCGTCGGCCGGCACACCCTCGCGGACCGGCAGGTCGGCCAGCCGCTCGTACGCGCCGACGGTGCCCAGCAGGACCTCGACGGTGTCGGGGGCGAGGCGCGGGGTGCGGCGGTGCAGCAGGGCGAAGGCGGGGGCGTCCGGGCCGGTCAGTCGGGCGAGCAGGTCGGTGGCGGTGGTCACGGTGGCGGCTTCCTTCCGGGTGGAGGCGGGGTGCGGTGCTGTGGTTCCGCTCCCGGGAGGGCCGTCTGCTCATACGCCGACGGCCGCCCCGAGGGGCGGCCGTCGTGTTCGCTCAGGAACGCGCGATCTGTGGGCCACCCGAGGGGTCGGCCCACCACCAGGAGAAGGTGTGCGGCGTGTTCACGCGTCGAGACTAGCGGATGCGGCGGACCGGGTGAGGCCGGTCACGCGATTGTCCGGCATGTGTCTCACCCATCGGGCATCGGTCACAAATCGGTTGTCGCACCCCGTAGCCTTGGCCGTGTGACCGTGACGAATCCCCACCCCTGGCAGTCCCTGCCCGCGGCGCAGCAGCCTGAATGGCCGGACCAAGAGGCTCTGCGCAAGACCCTTGCGGAGCTCGCCTCCTATCCGCCGCTCGTCTTCGCCGGCGAGTGCGACCAGCTGCGCGCCCGGCTCGCTGCCGTGGCGCGTGGTGAGGCGTTCCTGCTGCAGGGCGGCGACTGCGCCGAGGCCTTCGACGGCGTGTCGGCCGAGCACATCCGCAACAAGCTGAAGACCCTGCTCCAGATGGCGGCCGTGCTGACGTACGCCGCCTCCGTGCCCGTGGTGAAGGTCGGCCGCATCGCCGGCCAGTACTCCAAGCCGCGTTCCAAGTCGACCGAGACCCGCGACGGCGTCACCCTTCCGGTCTACCGGGGCGACTCGGTGAACGGCTTCGAGTTCACCCCCGAGTCCCGCATCCCGGACCCGGAGCGCCTGAAGCGGATGTACAACGCGTCCGCCGCGACGCTCAACCTGGTGCGCGCCTTCACCACCGGTGGTTACGCGGACCTGCGCCAGGTGCACGCCTGGAACCAGGACTTCGTGCGCAACTCGCCGGCCGGCCAGCGCTACGAGCAGCTCGCCCGCGAGATCGACAACGCGCTGGCGTTCATGAACGCCTGCGGTGTCGCGCCGGAGGAGTTCAAGACGGTCGAGTTCTTCTCCTCGCACGAGGCGCTGATCCTCGACTACGAGACCGCGCTGACCCGCGTGGACTCGCGCACCGGCGAGCTGTACGACGTCTCCGGCCACATGGTGTGGGTCGGTGAGCGCACCCGGCAGCTGGACCACGCGCACATCGAGTTCGCCTCCCGGATCCGCAACCCGATCGGCGTGAAGCTCGGCCCGACCACCTCGGTCGACGAGGCGCTCACCCTGATCGAGAAGCTGGACCCGGAGCGCGAGCCCGGCCGGCTCACCTTCATCACCCGGATGGGCGCGGGCAAGATCCGCGAGCACCTGCCCACCCTGGTGGAGAAGGTCACCGCCTCCGGTGCGCAGCCGGTCTGGATCTGCGACCCGATGCACGGCAACACCTTCGAGGCCTCCAGCGGCCACAAGACCCGCCGCTTCGACGACGTGCTCGACGAGGTCAAGGGCTTCTTCGAGGTGCACCGCGCGCTCGGCACCCACCCGGGCGGCATCCACGTGGAGCTGACCGGCGACGACGTCACCGAGTGCGTCGGCGGCGGCGACGAGGTGCTGGTCGACGACCTGCACCAGCGCTACGAGACGGCCTGCGACCCGCGGCTCAACCGCAGCCAGTCGCTGGACCTCGCGTTCCTGGTGGCCGAGATGTACCGCGGCGGCCAGTGAGCCGCCGGGCCGCCGCGGCCCCGGCCCGGCCCGGTCGGGCCTGATCGGCGCTGGTCGGCCCTGATGTGACGAAGGCCCCTCCGGATTCGGGATTCCCGAGCCCGGAGGGGCTTTTTCACGCCAGGTTTGCCGGGTAAGGTGAGGCTTAGTGAGCTAAGGCAAGCCTTAGTCAAGATCCACTCCGCTGCACCCCCCCGGGAGAGACCGCGATGTACGTGTGCATGTGTCATGCGGTCACCGAGGCCCAGGTGAAGAACGAGATCGACGCGGGTGCCAACTCCCCGCGCCAGATCGCCAAGGGGTGCAAGGCCGGTACCGACTGCGGCTCCTGCGTCCGGCGCATCCAGGCCCTGCTGGGCGAGCACGGCGCGCGGCCCTGCCCGACCGCCCGGCTGGCCGCGAAGCTGGGGCTCGCCGACCCGGAGGCCGCGCCGTCGGAGGCCGCACCGTCGGAAGCGGTGCCGCTGGCCCCGGTCGCCCCGCTGCGCGCGGCCTGAGCGCCCGGGCGTCCGGCGGGGTCCGGAGCGCGGGACTGGCTCAGGACTCCGGCTGCTCGATCAGCTGGGCGAGGTAGAGCGCCTCCCCGAGCTTCTCCAGCAGTTCCAGCTGGGTGTCGAGGTAGTCGATGTGGTGCTCCTCGTCCTCCAGGATGGCCTCGAAGATGTTGGCCGAGGTGACGTCGTTCTTGGCGCGCATCACCACGATCCCGCGCTTGAGCCGGTCGATCGCCTCGACCTCGACCTGGCGGTCGGCCTCGAACATCTCCTTGACGGTCTGGCCGATCCGGACGTGGAAGAGCCGCTGGTAGTTGGGCAGCCCGTCCAGGAAGAGGATCCGGTCGGTGAGCACCTCGGCGTGCTTCATCTCGTCGAAGGACTCGTGCCGGGTGTACTTGGCGAGCTTGGTCCAGCCGAAGTTCTCCTGCATCTTGGCGTGCAGGAAGTACTGGTTGATGGCGGTCAGCTCGGCGGTGAGCTGCTCGTTGAGGAATTCGATGACCTCTGCGTCGCCCTTCATGGCGCTGCCTTCCTGCTGTGCGTCGGGGAACCCCGGCCGTGCCCGTGGCTGGAACGCATCCTGGCACCGCGATGGGAAGAAATTCCAGTAAGTTCACACTCACTACGACATGTGCCCGAATATCCGATTTGGACGGCTATTGGCCCGTACGGGCGGGCGCACGGCACCGGAAAGGGGCGCGCGCCGGGCGCTGTCCGCCGTCTGTCACCATGGACCCATGGGTCAGCCCGAACAAGAACCGATCCCGCCGTCTGACCCGAGGCTCCCTCCGGGACAGCGCCCGCAACGCGGCTGGCCCGCCCTGCACTACGGACCGGTGCCCCGCTTCAAGCCGCTGGCCTGGGAATTCCAGGTGTTCGGCGCGACCGCCTCGGCGGAGAAGCACAGCTGGGACTTCGCCGGCTTCAACGCCCTGCCGCGCACCACCGTCCGGGCCGACCTGCACTGCGTCACCAAGTTCTCGATGCTCGGCAACGACTGGACGGGCGTGTCGGCCGCGGCCGTGCTGGCGCAGGTGCCCCCGGCGCCCGACGTCACCCACGTGATGGTCTGGGCCGAGTACGGCTACAGCGCCAACCTGCGGCTGGCCGACTTCGCCGACCCGCGGACCGTCTTCGCGACCCACCGCAACGGCGAGCCGCTCACCGCCGAGCACGGCTTCCCCGTCCGCCTCGTCGTCCCGCAGCTCTACGCCTGGAAGGGGCCCAAGTGGGTCCGGGCGGTGGAGTACATGCGGGCCGACCGGCGCGGCTTCTGGGAGGAGCGCGGGTACCACAACCTCGCCGACCCCTGGCGGGAGCAGCGCTACTCCTACCAGGAGGAGCCGGGCGACGGGCCACTGCGGTAGCCGTCAGCCCCTGATGTTCTGGTTGAGGTGGAACAGGTTGCCGGGGTCGTAGCGCTGCTTCAGCTCCACCAGGCGGTCGTAGTTGCCCCGGTAGTTGGCCTCGATCCGGTGCTGGTCGTCGTGGTCCATGAAGCCGATGTAGCCGGCCTCGTCGGAGTGCGGGGCGAGCGCGGCGTAGTAGTCGCGCACCCAGGCCGTGTTCCGCTCGTTGTCGGCCGGGTCCGGCCAGACGCCGGCGATCACGGTGGCGAAGGTCGCGTCCCGGTGGGAGAAGGCCGTCGCGTCGGCGGGCACGCGGTGGCAGGCGCCGTTGATCGGGTAGAGGTGCACCGCCGAGTTGACCGTCGGCACCCGCGGCCCGTACTCCACGTGCGCGGCGATCGCCCCGTCGGTGAGCTCGGTCGCGAAGACGCCCTTCCAGTACTGCTGGAGTCCGGGCGGCAGCAGCGGGTCGAAGGCGGCGGCGAACGCCGGGTACGGTGCCGGGCCGACGCCCTCGGCCACCACCGGCGCCGCGTCCCGCAGCGCGGCGAGCACCTTCTCCGCCTCGGCCGGCGGCCCGGCCCAGCACGGGACCAGCAGGATGAAGGGGTCGCCGACCCGGTCCTCCGGCACGAACGGCAGCGGTGGGGCGAGGTGGAAGCCGGGGAAGAGGCCCAGCTGCTCGGGGGCGTCCCGGATGTACTCGCGGTAGAAGCGCAGCACGTCGGCCGCGTGCTCCAGCTCGTAGACGAACGGCCCGGCGACCACGTCGGCGACCGGGCTCAGCCGGAACTCGAAGGACGTCACCGCGCCGAAGTTGCCGCCGCCGCCGCGCAGCGCCCAGAAGAGGTCCGGCTCCTGCTCGGCGCTCACCGTGCGGAACCGGCCGTCGGCGGTGACCACGTCGGCCGAGATCAGGTTGTCGCAGCTCAGACCCAGTCCGCGGGCCAGGTGGCCGAAGCCGCCGTTGAGGGTCAGCCCGGCGATGCCGGTGGTGGAGATGATCCCCCCGGTGACGCCGAGGCCGAAGGCGTACCCCGCGGTGTTGAGGTCGCCCCAGGTGACGCCGCCCTCGCACTGCGCGGTCCGGCGCTCCGGGTCGATCCGCACGCCCCGCCGCGCGGAGAAGTCGATCACCACGCCGTCGTCGCAGGTGCCGAAGCCGGGCGCGCTGTGGGCGCCGCCGCGGACCGCCAGATCCAGCGTGTTGTCCCGGGCGAAGTCGACGGTGGCCATCACGTCGCCCGCGTTGGCCACCCGGACGATCACGGCCGGCCGGCGGTCCACCATGCCGTTGTAGACCCGGCGCGCCTCGTCGTAGCCCTCGTCCGCGGGGGTGATCACCGCGCCCCGCACGCGCTCCCTCAAGCCGTCGACGGTGGGTCCGCCCATGACGACCACATCCTCGTGGTACCGGCCGCCGCGCAGCCCCGTCCGGAGGTCCCGGTGCCGCAGCCTTCCCGGCTGTGGCGGGCGGGGCCGGGCAGGCCTGGTTCCACGCTACGCCGGGTGCGACCCGAGGGCCTGTCCGTCGGATCCGCCCCAGGGCCGGAAAACCCTCAGAGGAAGGGGAAGTTGACCGTCACCACGGTGTGCTGCGGCCGGCGTTCGCCGGCGGCGGGGGACTGGCTGGAGACCTTGCCGGTGCCGAACAGGTTGACACCGCTGCTCTGCATCGCGAACCCGGCGGCCTGGAGCGTCTTGGCGGCGTCGTCCTTGGACATCCCGGTGACGTCCGGGACGGCCACCATGCCCTTGCTGACCACCAGCGCGACCGGCGAGTTCTCCGGCAGCTGCTGCCCGGCCGCCGGGGAGGTGCTGATCACCGCGCCCTCCGGCACGGTGTCGCTGTACGTCTGGGTGACGTTGCCGCCGGCCAGCTGGGCGGCGGCCAGTGCGGCGACGGCCTGGTCGGCGGGCTTGCCGGCCAGCTCCGGCACGGCGATCCGCTTCGGGCCGCGGGAGACGGTGACGGCGACCGCGTCGCTCTTGCGGGCCCGGGCGCCGACCCCCGGGTCGGTCGAGACCACCTGGCCGGCCGGGACGGTCTCGCTGTACACCTCGCTGAACCGCCCGTGCATGCCCGCGCCGTCCAGGATCCGCTGCGCCTCGGCGCGGTCCTTGCCGAGCACGCCCGGCACCGTCGTGTACAGGGCGCCGGAGAGCGCGTACGTGGTGCCGCCGACCAGCAGCACCAGGGCGGCCAGCACGCAGGCCCAGACCAGCGGCTTGCGGGGGAGGCGGCTCCACGGGCCGGGGCGGCGGGTGCGCGCCGGCGGCGGCTCGTCGTAGGGGCGCGGCTCGGTGAGCAGCTGCTCCATCACGTCCGGCGGGACGTCCAGCACGCTGGTCCGCTCGACCGGCGGCGCGGCGTCCGGGCCGGGGGCCGCCGCGGAGACGGCCGCGTCGGTGACGCCGGGCCGGAGCACCGAGGTCGGCTCGTTGGCCGGGTACCGCGGGCTGTCCAGGGTGGAGGCGGGCGGTTCGGCGTCCAGCTGGGCCGGGGTGAGCGTGCGGCGCACCCGCTGGAGGGCGGCCAGCAGCTCGACCGCGTCGTACGGGCGGGCCTGCGGGTCGCGCGCGCAGGCACCGGCCACTATGGCGTCGAGCCCGGGGACGATGCCCGGCACGGTCAGCGAGGGCGCGGGGACGTCCTCGTGCAGGTGGCGGTACATCACCTGGACGGGGTTCTCGCCGGTGTGCGGGCGGTGGCCGGTGAGCATCTCGTACAGCAGGATGCCGGCGGCGTAGACGTCCACCCGCTGGTCGGTCTCGTCGCCGGGGCGGATCTGCTCGGGGGCGAGGTAGGAGACGGTGCCGAGGACGGTGCCGGAGGTCGCCGTGCCGGAGGTGGCCGCGCCGTCGGCGGCGTTCAGGACCCGGACCAGTCCGAAGTCGGCGACCTTGACCAGGCCGCCGTCGGTGATCAGCACGTTCTCGGGCTTCACGTCGCGGTGGACGAGCCCGGCCCGGTGGGCGGCGCCGAGCGCGGCGAGCACCGGCTCCAGGACGTCCAGGGCGGCGCGGATGGAGAGCGCGCCGCGGTCGCGCAGCAGGTCGCGCAGGGTCCGGCCGGGGACGTACTCCATGGCGAGGAAGACGACCCCGCCGTCCGCGCCCTGGTCGAAGACGTTGACCACGTTGGGGTGCGCGAGCCGGGCGACGGCCTTGGCCTCGCGGATGAACCGGCCGGTGAAGTCCTCGTCGCCGGCCAGCGAGGGGTGCATCACCTTGAGCGCCACGACCCGGTCGAGCCGGGTGTCGGTGCCGCGGTAGACGGTGGACATCCCGCCGGCGGCGATGCGCTGCCCGACCCGGTACCGGCCGTCGAGCAGGGTACCGATCAGGGGGTCGTGCAATGCCATGTCCGCCTTGTCCACCCGGCGAGTCTAGTGGCGCGTACGGGTGAGGGCCCCGGGAGACACCACTCCCGGAGCCCTCTGTGCCCGGCTTGTGACAAGCCCCCCGGGGGCTCAGAACGCCGGGCGCTCGCGGGTGTCGAGGTCGGCCCGGCCGGCCATCGCGGAGGAGGCCTCGGCGTGGAAGCGGCGCGGGATGCGGCCGGCCCGGTGCGCGAGCCGCCCGGCCTCGGCGGCGTACCGCATCGCCTCGGCCATCAGCACCGGGTCCTGGGCGCGGGTCACCGCCGAGGCGAGCATGACGGCGGCGCAGCCCAGCTCCATCGCCAGCGCGACGTCCGAGGCGGTGCCGGCGCCCGCGTCCAGGATCACCGGGACGTTCGCGCTCTCCACGATCAGCTGGAAGTTGTGCGGGTTGCGGATGCCCAGGCCGGAGCCGATCGGCGAGCCGAGCGGCATGATCGCCGCACAGCCGGCGTCCTCCAGCTTCCGGGCCAGTACCGGGTCGTCGTTGGTGTAGGGCAGGACGGTGAAGCCGTCGTCGACCAGCGTCTCGGCGGCGTCCAGCAGTTCGATCGGGTCGGGCAGCAGCGTCCGCTCGTCGGCGATGACCTCCAGCTTCACCCAGTCGGTGCCGAGCGCCTCGCGGGCCAGCCGGGCCGTCAGCACGGCCTCCCCGGCGGTGAAGCAGCCGGCCGTGTTGGGCAGGATCCGGATGCCGTTGCGGGTGAGCACGTCCAGGACGGAGCCCTGCGTGGTGGCGTTGACCCGGCGCATCGCCACGGTGGTCAGCTCGGTGCCGGAGACCCGCAGCGCCTGCTCCAGGACCTCCAGGCTGGGGGCGCCGCCGGTGCCCATGATCAGGCGCGAGCCGAAGGTGGTGCCGGCGATGGTGAGCAGGTCGTCAGCCATGGTCAGCCCCCCTGTACGGCGGTGAGGATCTCGATCCGGTCGCCCGCCGAGAGCTGCGTGAGCGGCCACGAACCACGGGGCACCACGGTCTCGTTGAGCGCGGCGGCGACGCCCGAGGCGGACCGGCTGAGGGTGGCCACCACCTCGGCGAGGGTGGTCGCGGCGGGCACCTGGCGGGGCTCGCCGTTGACGGTGAGGGGGATGTCGCTCATGCGGGGACCTTCGTCGTGGAGCCGGTGGGGGCGAAGCGGGTGGGGGAGAACGGCGCGGCGAGGTCCGGCGTCGTGCCGGTGGCCAGGTACCCGGCGACCAGGTCGGCGGTCACCGGGGTGAGCAGCACGCCGTTGCGGTAGTGGCCGGTGGCGGCGACCAGGCCGGGCAGGGCGGTCGGCCCGAGCAGCGGCGCGTTGTCCGGCGAGCCCGGGCGCAGCCCGGCGGAGGTCTCCACCAGCGGCAGTTCGGTGATGCCGGGGACCAGCTCGTGGGCGTCGCGCAGCAGCTCGTACACGCCGCCGGCGGTGACGGTGGTGTCGTACCCCTGCTCCTCGGTGGTCGCGCCGATCACCAGCTCGCCGTCCTCGCGGGGCACCAGGTAGAGGTGCTGGCCGCGGACCACCGCACGGACGTTGCGGGACAGGAAGGGCCGGTACGCGGGCGGGACGTGCAGCCGCAGGATCTGGCCCTTGACCGGGCGGATCGCCGGCAGCACGCCCTCGGGCAGCCCGGGCAGCAGATGGCTCTGCGGCCCGGCGGCCAGCACGACCTGATCGGCGGTCACGGTCGCGCCGGTGGCGAGCCGGGCGCCGGTGGCGCGGCCGCCGTCGACCACCAGGGCGGTGGCCTCGGTGCGGTGCAGCCGGACGCCGGCCCGCTCGCAGGCGAGGACGAGGGCCTTGGCGAGCCGTCGGCCGTCGACCTGGTGGTCGTCGGTGACGTGCAGGCCGCCGCGGACGCCCGGGGCGAGCATCGGTTCGAGCCTGCGGGCCTCGCGGCCGGTGAGCCACCGCGAGTCCAGGCCGAGCCGCTGGTGGAAGGCGTGCAGCTCGCGGAGCTCCTCGCGGTCGTCCGAGTCGAGGGCGACGGCGATCGTGCCGCACTGGCGGTAACCGGTGTCCTGGCCGCCGCTGGCCTCGGTGAGTTCGGCGGCGAAGGCCGCGTACCGCTCGTTGGAGGCCATGCCGAGGCGCAGCAGCGGCTCCTCGCCGTACTGGAGTTCGGTGACGGGCGCGAGCATTCCGGCCGCGACCTGGGCGGCGCCGCCGCCGGGCCGGGGGTCCGCCACCACGATGTCCTTCAGCCCGTGCTGGGCGGCGCGCCAGGCGACGGCGAGGCCGATGATGCCCCCGCCGATCACCAGCACGCCGGCGTGGGCGTCCGGTGCCGAGCGTGTCAAAGTCGCTGCTCTCCCTTCGCCGGTATGACCCGGATCAGGTTCGGACGGTCGCAGGCCGTGTCAGCCCGCCTCTCAGCCCGGTCCGCCGGGCTCCCGTGATGGTGCCCCCACCTTAACGCCGGGGGTCGGCGCCGCCGAAGGCGTGTACGAGGGGTGGGACGGCGCCCGGCGCCCCCGGCGGGCGCCAGTACAGTGACCGCGTGGCAGAGCTGAGCGGGACGGATCAGGTGGTCGTGGTCGGGGCCGGGCTGGCCGGGGCGCAGTGCGCCTCGGGCCTGCGGCGGGGCGGCTGGCAGGGGCGCATCGTGCTGGTGGGCGACGAGCCGCACGCGCCGTACGACCGGCCGCCGCTCTCCAAGGAGGTGCTGCTCGGCAAGGCCGACGCCACCACCCTGGACATCGACTTCCCGCACCTGGGCATCGAACTGCTCACCGGCCGCCGCGCCACCGGCCTCACCCCCGGCGTGCTGCACACCGACGGCGGCGACCTGCCGTACGGCGCCCTGGTGATCGCCACCGGCGCCGTCCCGCGCGTCCTGCCCGGCGCCGAGCGCGCGCACCTGCTGCACACCCTGGACGACGCCCTGGCCCTGCGCGCCCTGCTCCGCCCGGGCCTGCGCCTGGTGCTGGTCGGCGCGGGCTGGATCGGCGCCGAGGTGGCCACCGCCGCCCGCGCGGCCGGCTGCGAGGTGACCGTGGTCGAGGCGGGCCCGGCGCCCGTCCCCGGCGCGCTGCCCGCCGAGGTCGGCCGGGCGATGACCGCCTGGTACGCCGAGGCCGGGGTCGGGTTGCGCTGCGGCGCCGCCGTCGAGGCCGTCGAGCCCGGCGCGGTGCTGCTGGCGGACGGCTCGCGCCTGCCCGCGGACGAGGTGGTGGTCGGCATCGGCGCCCGCCCGGCGACCGACTGGCTGGCCGGCTCCGGCGTCAGGCTGGACGCGGCCGGCGCCGTCCTGGTGGACGAGGGGCTGCGCACCGCCCTGCCCGGCGTCTACGCGGCCGGCGACTGCGCGAGCTACCCCTCCGCCCGGACGGGCGCCCGGCTGACCGTCCAGCACTGGGACCACGCGCTGCAGTCCGGCGAGGCGGCGGCCGCCGCCGTCCTCGGCGCGGACCTGCCGTACGACCCGGTGCCGTACTTCTGGTCGGAGCAGTTCGGCCGGATGGTGCAGTACGCCGGGCGCCACGGCGACGGCGACGAGCTGCTCTGGCGCGGATCGCCGGCGGACGCCTCCTGGGCGGTGCTCTGGCTGCGCGACGGGGTGCTGCGCGCCCTGCTCGCCGTCGACCGCCCGCGCGACCTCACCCAGGGCCGCCGGCTGGTCGAGCGCGGCGCGGTGCTGGATCCGGCCCGGGCGGCGGACCCGTCGGTGCCGCTGAAGTCGGCCGTCGCGGGCTGACGGGCCGTCCCTTTGGTGCGCGGCGGGCCGCGGAGGTGGCAGTCTGGTGACGTGAGTGAGATCGAGAACAAGATTGAAGCCCTGGTCACCGACTGGATGTACCTGCCCGACATCTCGGAGCAGTGGGGGGTCCGGGTCACCGAGGTGCGTGACCTGGTCAAGAACGGCGGCCTGATCGCCGTCCGGCGCGGCCCGAACAGGTCGCTCCAGGTCCCGGCCGCGTTCATCGACGGTCAGGGGCTGGTCAAGCACCTGTCCGGCACCCTGACCGTGCTGCGCGACTGCGGGTACAACGACGAAGAGATCCTGGAGTGGCTCTTCACCGAGGACCCGTCGCTGCCGGGCAGCCCGATCCAGGCGCTCCAGGAGAACCGCGGCACCGAGGTGAAGCGCCGCGCCCAGGCGATGCTGATCTGATGGCCGCGGACACGCTGCGCCGGCGCCTCGCCGACGCCCGGCTCTACCTGTGCACCGACGCCCGGCGGGAGCAGGGCGACCTCGCCGAGTTCCTGGACGCCGCGCTGGCGGGCGGGGTGGACATCGTCCAGCTCCGCGACAAGGGGCTGGAGGCCAGGCAGGAGCTGGAGGCGCTGGAGGTCTTCGCCGACGCCTGCCGCCGGCACGGGAAGCTGCTCTCGGTCAACGACCGCGCCGACGTCGCGCACGCCGCCCGCCCCGAGGTGCTCCACCTCGGCCAGGACGACCTGCCGGTGCCGGCGGCCCGGGCGATCCTGGGCGAGGACGTGCTGATCGGCCGTTCCTGCCACGCCGAGTCCGAGGTGGACGCGGCGGTCGCCGAGCCCGGCGTCGACTACTTCTGCACCGGGCCGGTCTGGCCCACCCCGACCAAGCCCGGCCGGCACGCGCCCGGCCTCGGCCTGGTCTCGTACGCGGCGAAGCAGGTCACCGACCGGCCGTGGTTCGCCATCGGCGGCATCGACCTGGGCAACCTGGACGAGGTGCTGGCGGCCGGGGCGAGCCGGGTCGTGGTGGTGCGCGCCATCACGGCCGCGGACGACCCGCAGGCCGCCGCCGCGGCGCTGGCCCGGCGGCTGCGCCGGGGCTGACGCCGCGCGGGGCCGCCGCCGTTCCCGGGCTAGTCTCAGTACTTCCGGACGGTGGCGGCCTCGGCCAGCGCCAGCAGCACCTCGCGGGCCCGCGCGTCGGCCAGCGGCGCCGCCTCCAGTGCGGCCAGCGACTGCCGCATCAGCTCCTCGATGCGCAGCTCCACCAGCTCGGGCGCGCCGCTGCGCTCGACCAGCCCGCGCAGCCGGGCCACCTCCTCGGGCGCGAGGTCCGGCGCGCCGAGCCGCTCGTCCAGGTGGCGGGCGTCGGCGGCCGGGAGCCCGCGCATCGCGTGCGCGACCAGCAGGGTCCGCTTGCCCTCGCGCAGGTCGTCCCCGGCGGGCTTGCCGGTGACCGCCGGGTCGCCGAAGACGCCGAGCAGGTCGTCCCGGAGCTGGAACGCCTCGCCCAGCGGCAGGCCGAACGCCCCGTACGCCTCGACCAGTTCCGGCCGGGCGCCCGCGAGCAGCGCGCCGACCTGGAGCGGCCGCTCGATCGTGTACTTGGCCGACTTGTAGTGCAGCACCGTCTGCGCCCGGTCCAGTGCGCCCTCGTCGGTGGAGTCGCCGGCGACCGGCTCCAGCACGTCCAGGTACTGGCCGACCATGACCTCGGTGCGCATCAGGTCGAACACCGGCTTGGCGGCCAGCACCGCCGCCGGGTCCAGGCCCGAGCGCAGGAACAGCTCGTCGCACCAGATCAGCAGCAGGTCGCCGAGCAGCACCGCGGCCGAGGCGCCGTACTGCTCGCGGTCGCCGCGCCAGCCGCTGTCGCGGTGCAGGGCCTCGAAGCGGCGGTGCACCGAGGGCAGGCCGCGCCGGGTGTCGCTGCGGTCCATCAGGTCGTCGTGGACCAGCGCGCTCGCCTGGAGCAGTTCCAGGGCCGCCGCCGCGTTGGCGATGCCCTCGCCGGCCGCCGCGCCGCCTGCGCCGCGCCAGCCCCAGTAGCAGAACGCCGGGCGCAGCCGCTTGCCGCCGTCCAGCAGGAAGTCGCGCAGCGCCTCGGCCGCGGGCGCCAGCTGCGGGGAGATCTTCCCGAGCAGGGCCGCCTGGCCGTCCATGAAGCCGGCGAGGGCCGCGTTGACGCGCCCGCGCACGTCCTCCACGTCAATGGGGTTGGCCGGCCGGTTGCTGGACGAGGTCACGATGAGGCTCCGGAGGTTTGGCTGGGGGTGGGGCAAGCGTAGCCGGGCGGCCGGGAACAGCCGTACGGGCGAGGCCGCGGGCCCTCCCGGGAGCGGTCGTGGACGGAACCGGAATCCCGTCCACCATTTGTCTCAATAAATGGGACCGAGTTGTCCGTGCCCTTCGACCGACGGTTAACCTGCCAGCATGGCACTCGGAATCGCTTCCACCAGAACTGACCGCGCGCTGACGGTCCGCGAGCTTCTGGCGGCCGGCAAGCGATCCTTCTCCTTCGAGTTCATGCCCCCGCGCACCGAGGTCGGCGAGCAGCGTCTCTGGGACGCCATCCGCCGGCTCGAACCGCTCGACCCCAACTTCGTCTGCATGACGTACGGGGCCGGCGGCTCCTCGCGCGAGCGCACCGTCAACATGGTCGGCCGGATCGCCACCGAGACCACCCTGACGCCGGTCGCCCACCTGACCGCCGTCGACCACTCGGTCGCCGAGCTGCGCAACATCATCGGCCAGTACGCCGACCAGGGCGTGCGCAACGTCCTCGCGGTGCGCGGCGACCCGCCCGGCGACCCGATGGGCGAGTGGGTGAAGCACCCGCAGGGGGTCACCTACGCGTACGAGCTGGTCGAGCTGATCAAGGGCATCGGCGACTTCTGCGTGGGCGTGGCCGCCTCGCCGAACATGCACCCGCGCTCGACCGACTGGGACGAGGACATCCGGCACTTCGTGGCGAAGATCCGCTCCGGGGCCGACTACGCGATCACCCAGATGTTCTTCGAGGTCGACGACTACCTGCGGCTGCGCGACCGGGTCGCGGCGGCCGGCTGCGAAACGCCGATCATCCCGGAGATCATGCCGGTGACCAACGCCAAGCAGCTCGACCGCTTCCCGCAGCTGAGCGGTTCGGCCTTCCCGGCCGAGCTGGAGGCCCGGCTGCGGGCCGCCATCGACGACCCGGCGGCACTGCGCGAGGTCGGCATGGAGCACGCGACCGCGATGTCCGAACGCTTGCTTGCCGAGGGCGCCCCCGGCCTGCACTTCATCACGCTCAACCACTCGACGGCGACCCTGGAGATCTACCAGAACCTCGGTCTGCACCGGCGCTGAGCAGCGCCGCCGGCCCGGCCGGGCCGGCGGCCGCAACGGCCCGGAAGCGGTCGCCCTGGGCGGGAACGCGATGCGGTACCCGGGCCGTTGAACGGGTACAGTCGCCGCACACGCGCGGCGCGCGCGGGCACGCGACTGGAGGTAGCGCGCGGATGGGCATCGGATACCTGCTGCTGTACGCCGCGTTGGCGGTGGTGGCGCTCTGGCTGGTGGCCGAGCTGCTGCTGCAGAACCGGGCCCCGGTGCACTGGCGCGCCCTCGCCCTGGCCGGCTTCCTCGGGGTGCCCGCCGGGATGGCGGCCGACTCCGTCGTGGTGATCGGTGCGGGCGCGGCCCTGTTCGCGGTCGGCCAGACCCTCGTCACCCTCTCCGTGAAGCGCGGCTACGCGGCCGGCTGGTCGCTGCGCACCGCCGACGGCGGCCTGCCCGGCCCGCTCGCCAAGGTGCCGCTGCTCGGCGCGCTGACCGGCGGAGCGGTGGTGGCCACCGCGGTGGCGGCCGACCGGATCGGCACGGTCAGCGCGGTCGAGGAGAGCCCCGAGCCGGGGCCCGCGGACGAGGACGTCCCGGCCGTCGAGCAGACCGCGGCCTTCGAGATGCAGGAGATCGCCGCGGACGACGGCGTCTACGCGCCCGGCTACTACGAGCAGCAGCAGCCCCAGCAGCCCCAGCAGGCCCAGCCGGACCCGTACGCCGAGGCCTACCAGGCCGGCTACGACCCCGCCCAGCACCAGGCCGCCTGGGACCACAACGCCCAGCAGCAACAGCAGCAGTGGCAGACCCAGCAGCAGCCGGCCTTCGCCTACGACCAGGGCTACGGCGGCTACCAGCAGCAGGCCGTCCAGCCGGACCAGTACGCGGCCTACCAGCAGCAGCCCGACGCCTACGGCAGCTACCAGCAGCAGGCCGTCCAGCAGCAGTACGGCTACGACCAGCAGGCCCAGCAGCAGTGGCAGCCGCAGCAGGACCAGCAGCAGGGCATCCCGCAGCAGCCGCAGTACGACCAGTACGGCTACCAGCAGCAGAACACCTGGCAGCAGCAGGGCTGAGCCCCTGCGGCCCGGCCGGCCCGCGTGCGGCCGGCCGCCCCGGTCAGGCCGGGCCGATGAGGTTGGCCGCGATGCAGGCCGACATGCCGACCCGGGCCAGCCCGCCACCGGGGTGGGCGGCGCCGCCCACCAGGTAGAGGCCGGGGACGGGGGACTCGTTGGCGGACTGCAGCCAGCGCCCGTCGCCGCCGGCCAGGGCGGGGAGGGTGACGGCACCCATGAACGCACCGGTCTCCCGGAGGGTGTCCTCGGGAGTGCGGACCACCCGCCACAGGACGCGCTCGCGCAGGCCGAGCCCGGCCGCGTCGACGTGCTCCAGCAGGCGGTCCGCGTAGCGCTCGGCCAGGCCGGGCTCCGTCCAGTCGACGTCGCCCTGGGCCGGCACTGTCACGGTCAGCACCACGCTCTCGTGCCCGTCGTCCGGTCGCAGCGACGGGTCGTCGGGGCGCAGGACCTCGACCGTCGGGCGCTCGCAGAGGCCGGTGCTGAGCGTCAGGGCGTTCCATTCGGCCGCGGGGTCGGCGGCGTGCACCACGGTGCGGTGCACGGTGCCCTCCGGCCGGGCCCCGCGCAGGGCCAGCAGCACGCGGAACCGCCCCTTGGGCTCCTCGTTCTGCCGCGCCCACTCGTTCGGGTCGCCGCCGCCCGGCCACTCGGCGACGCGCCGGCGGAACAGCTCCCAGGCGTCCATCGAGGAGACCACCAGGTCGGCGTCGATCCGGCCGTCGGCGGTGTCGACGCCCACGGCGCGGCCGTCCTCGACCGCCACGGCGGTGACCTCGGTGCCGAAGCGGAACTCCACCTTGCGCAGCTCGCAGCGCCGGTACACCGCGTCGGCCAGCGCGCGGACGCCGCCCCTGACGTACCAGACGCCGAAGGACTGCTCCATGTACGGCAGCACGGTGGCGCTCGCCGGGGCGGTGTCCGGGTGGAGGCCGTAACGCAGCGCGTACTCGTTCAGCAGCGCGGTCAGGCCCGGGTGGCCGTCGAGACCGTGGGCGGCCACGCCGGTGAGCGTCCAGGGCGCGGGCCGCAGCAGCCGGGACAGCAGGCCCTTGCGGGGCGGCGCCGGGTACGGGTCGGTGTGCAGCGGCGTCGGGTCCGCCGGGAGCGGCTCCTCCAGCAGCGGGCGGCGGGTGGCCTCCCAGACCGTGCGGCCGTGGTTCATCACCTCGGCCCAGCGCGCGCCCGAGCCCGCGCCGAAGGCGGCGTCCAGCGCCTGGACCACGCCGCCACGGGAGGCGTTGGGCAGCACCAGGTCGGTGCCGTCGGGGAACAGGTGCCGGCTCTCCGGGTCGACCGGCGCCAGCCCGACCAACTGCTCCAACGGCTCCTTGCCGGTCTTCAGCGCGAGGTCGCGGTAGACGGCGGGGAGGGTGAGCAGCCCGGGGCCGGTGTCGAAGGCGAAACCGTCCCGTTCGTACCGGCCGACCATGCCCCCGTACGTCCCGCCCGCCTCGCAGACCGTCACCCGGTGTCCGAGGGTCGCCAGCCGGGAGGCCGCCGCGAGCCCGCTCATTCCTGCGCCGATGATGACGATCCGTGCCATGGGCCGATCCTATGGCTGCGCGGAGTACGCCCCCGCCGCCGGCTGTGCCCGGCCCGCCAGGCGGGCCGCCCTGCGCTCGCGGCGGCGGGCGCGGAAGCGGCGGATGCGGTTGACCGCGAACCGGACCAGCAGCAGGCCGGCGATCAGCAGGGCGGCGGCGATCGAGGCGGCCAGCCACGGGTGGAAGATCGCCAGGGTGACCAGGCCGGCCACCGAGAGGTCCTCGGCGAGGCTGACCGCGATGTTGCTGGCCGGCTCGGGCGAGGTGTTGACCGCCATCCGCAGCGAGGCCTTCACCAGATGGCTGACCAGCGCCGTGGTGCCGCCCACCGCGCCCGCGGCGACCTCGGGCAGCGAACCCGGCTCGGCGCTCGCGATCAGCGCGCCCACCGTGGCCCCGGCGATCGGGCGGATCACCGTGTGGACGGCGTCCCAGACGCTGTCCACGTACGGGATCTTGTCGGCCACCGCCTCCAGCAGGAAGAGCACGGCCGCCACGACCAGCACGTCGGTGCGCTCCAGCGCGGGCGGAACCGAGCCGGCCCCGGCGAACCGGCCCAGCAGGCCGAGCAGCAGCACCACCGCGTACGCGTTGATCCCGCTCGCCAGTCCGCTGGTGAAGATCAGCGGAAGGATGGTCATCCGTTCCTCCTCGGAGTGCCCGCCGGGACCGCCCGGCTCGCCGTACCGTACCGGGACGCCCGCGGCCCGCCCTCCGGTTCCCGGCCCGGGCGGACTGAGTACGGATACTCAGAAACACGGTTGAGTACCTGAGCGGATGGCCTCCGACCTGCGGAGACGGGAGAGTGGTGGCACCGGGACGGCGGCGCGTCGGGCGCTGCCGGACCGGTACGGCGGACAGGTGGGGTCCGCGCCGGTCACGGGGGGCCGGCGGACGCCACCGGCGGGTCCGCACCGGAGCCGGCCGTAGGCCGCGCACCGCCGACACGGGGCGGCGGAGCGGGGCCAGGGGGGACCGGCCACCGGGGACTGGGGGCGCCGACCACGGGGGACGGCGCTCCGGCGGGTGCGGGGCGGTGAGCGCGGGCCGACGGGGGAGCGGCCGGCGGGCGCCGCCCGCACGCACGTCCGGCGCCCGGGCGGACGGGCGACGCCTCCGGGCCGCGTTGTCAGTGGCTCCGTTCACGATGGAGACGCACGGACCGTCCGGCCCGTGCACTGCCTCGGAACGGGGGAGACCATGACCGTCAGCCGTCCTGAGCCCGTCACCGCCCGCCTCCACCACGCCGCCCACCGGCCGACGCCACAGCGGTCGGACGGCCACCAGCCCGGCGCCCACGCCCCCGCCGCCGGGGACGTCCACCCGGTGCTGCGCAGGGGCACCGCCCCGCCCGCCGCGCTCGACCTGCTCGCCGACGCACACCGCACGCTCACCCGGTCCCGCTCCCTGGAGGACCCGCTGGAGCGCTACGCCGCCGCCCACCTCGCCGCGCTGCGCACCGTGGCGGCGGTGCTCGCCGTCCGGGGCCGGCCGGAGAAGAGCCCCCGGCGGCGCCGGGCGATCCGCAGCGCCTGGGAGGTGCTCCCCGAGGTGGCGCCCGAGCTCGCCGAGTGGGCGGTCTACTTCGCGGCCGGGGCCCGCCGCCGGGCCGCCGCCGAGGCCGGGATCAGGGGCGCCGCCTCGGCCCGCGACGCCGACGACCTGATCCGCAACTCCGCGCTCTTCCTCCGCCTGGTCGAGCGGCTGCTCGGCCTGCACCCGGCGCCGCCCGCGCCGCGGCTCCCGCCGGACGACGGTGGCGCCGGCCACGCCCCCGGCCCCGGCGGCGGCCGGGGGAGGGCCTGAGGCGCCCGGGGCGGCCGGGGCGGCCCGTCCGGCGGCCCGCAGTGGCCCGCCTGCCGGCCCGGTCTAAGGTGGAGGCATCCTGATCGATCTGCACGTGCCGAGGAGTCCCGCCTTGTACCCGACGCGTCCCCGCAGCGCCCTGCGTACCGCCGTGGTCTGGGAGGTGGTGCGGGCAGCCCTGGAGAAGCGGGCGGCCGAGCTCGACCGGCCGGTGCTCGACGTGGTCGACACCGGCGGCGGCACCGGCAACTTCGCCGTGCCGGTGGCCCGGCTCGGCCACCGCGTCACCGTGGTCGACCCGAGCCCCGACGCGCTGTTCGCGCTGGAGCGCCGGGCCGCCGAGGCCGGGGTGACCGACCTGGTCCGCGCCGTCCAGGGCGACACCCAGACGCTGCCCGAGCTGGTCGCGCCCGGCACCGTCGACGCGGTGCTCTGCCACGGCGTGCTGGAGGTCGTGGACGACCCGGCCGAGGCGCTCGGCAGCCTGGCCGGCACCCTGCGTCGCGGCGGTTTCGTCAGCCTGCTGGCCGCCAACCGCAACGGCGCCGTGCTGGCCCGCGCGCTCGGGGGGCACTTCAACGACGCCCGGACGGTGCTGGAGGCCGCCGACGGCCGCTGGGGCGACACCGACCCGATGCCGCGCCGCTTCACCGGTGAGGAGCTCGACCGGCTTGCCGTCGCCGCCGGGCTGCGGGTGGACTCGGTGCACGGCGTACGGGTCTTCGCCGACCTGGTGCCGGGCGTCCTGGTGGACGCCGAGCCGGGTGCGCTGGACGCGCTGCTCAAGCTGGAGGAGGCGGCCGCCGAGCAGCCCGCCTTCCACGCCGTCGCGACCCAGCTCCACCTGCTGGCCACCCTGGTCTGACCGGGCGGTCCGCCGCCGTTCTCCGGCGGTCCTCCTCCCCCTCTCCTCCGAAGCTCCCCAGGTCCCGGCCGATTCCACCCGGTCGGGCACTTGTCCGGACCCCGCCGCGTTGAGCCCAGTGCGGCCGGGGACGGCCCGGAGTGGCCCGGCCCGTGCGTGGCCGACCACCCCGTAACGGGCCCGTGGACCGTATGATCTGGGTAAAGCCGGAAAGCATGACAGCCGGACGCTTGGGGCATATGGACGACACGGGCCCGGGCCCCCGCACAGGCGTCCGACCGCGTGTTCTCAAGGCTGATTGGACTTGCCTCCCCGACCGGGGCGGCGGACCGGTCGCACCCGCGACCGACGAGTAGGAGGACTCCGTGCCGCTCTCGGAGCACGAGCAGCGACTGCTCGACCAGATGGAGCGAGCGCTGTATGCCGAAGATCCCAAATTCGCGTCGGCGCTCGAGGGAACCGGGCTGCGCACCTACACCCGTCGCCGGGTCTATCTGGCCGTCGGCGGCTTCGTGGTGGGCATCGGCCTGTTGATGGGCGGCATGGTCGTCCCCGACCAGATCTGGGTCAGCGTCGTCGGCTTCCTGGTGATGCTGGGGTGCGCGGTCTTCGCCGTGACGGGCTGGCGCCGTGGACCGGCCGGCCAGGCGTCCGGGCCCCGTCCGGCCGCCACCCCGCGCCGCAAGGCCGGGATGATGGACCGGGTCGAGCAGCGCTGGCAGCGCCGCCGGGACGAGCAGACCGGCGGGTTCTGAGCCTGCGGCACGAAGGCTCAGGGCAACACGCCTCCGGGCACGGGGCCTGCGGGCCCCACCGCATGAACGCCGAGAGGGCGGGCAGTCGATCCGACTGCCCGCCCTCGGCGCATCCCGTCTCAGGACGCCGGGATCAGGACTCCGTCCCGTCCGTGCCGCCCCGGCGCCGCAGCCGGTCCCAGGCCCGGCGGACCGGACCGGTGACCGTGCCGGCCACCCGGGCCGCCCGCCGGCGGGCCGCGAGCCGCACGCCCAGCACCGCGTCGGAGAGCTTCCACCAGAGCTTGGCCGAGGACGGCGGCAGCAGCACCGCCCTGGTCCGCCCGGCCCGGCTCGCGCCGGCCCGCAGGCCGTCCCGGGCGGTCCGGACGTCCGCCGCCAGCGGCGCCGACACCCGGGCGGACCGGGCGTAGAGCACCCGCTCGGTGGCCAGCGCCACCCGGCCGGCGGCGGCCGCCGACGCCTCGTCCAGCTCGGCGGTCTCGGAGATCCGGCGGGCGGCGGCGCGCGGGGTGCGCGACTCGTCCGGCGGGATGCCGAGGTCCCAGGCGGAGTCGATCAGCTCGTCCCAGGCGGCCAGCACCTGCTCGTCGGTCAGCTCCGCCGGGCCGTCACCGCCGGGCCGGCGCTGGCCGCCCGCGCCGAGCCGCCGGCGGCGCAGCAGCGTCCGCCAGAGCATCGGGGTGAGCAGCAGCGCGATCACCACCAGGACCGCGGCCAGGGTGGACAGCACCTGCCAGGAGAGCAGCCAGGAATCCTCGTGGGCGCCGGCGGCCCCCTTCCGCTGGTCCCCGCAGTCGCCCGTCCGGCGCAGCTTCGGGTCGCAGTCGCTGCTGCTGGAGGGCACCGCGACCGGCGCGGTGCTCTGCGCGGCGGCGGTGGGCGCGGTGGTCGGCGCGCTGGTGGGCGCGGCGACCGGCTCGGTGTAGCGGGGAGCCACCCCGACGCCCTTGGTGGGCTCGAAGCGGGTCCAGCCGAAGCCCTCGAAGTACAGCTCGGGCCACGCGTGGTACATCAGCCCGTTGACCGAGTACAGGTCGCCGCCCTTGGCGTTGCCCGGCGTGAAGCCGACCGCGACGCGGGAGGGGATGCCCAGGGTGCGGGCCATCGCCGCCATGGTGGAGGCGAAGTGCACGCAGAAGCCCTTGCGGTTGCGCAGGAACTCCACGATCGCGTCGTTGCCGGTGCCGGACTTGATCTGGGTGGTGTAGGTGAAGTCGGGGCCGGTGAACCAGTCCTGGAGCGCCAGCGCCTTGTCGTACGCGGTGGACGCCTTGCTGGTGACCGCCTGGGCCTGCTGCCGGACGACGGACGGCAGGTCCCCGGGCAGGCCGGTGTAGTGCCCGGCGATCTGCGGCCGGGCGGGCAGCGCCTGGCGCAGCTCCTCGGCGGTGGGCCGGACGTCGTACGCGGTGACCTGGTAGTGCAGGCCCTTGATCGCCTTCTCCTTGCCGGCGGCCGGTTGGACGGTGCCGGTGAGGGTGTCCACCTTCCAGCTGCCGGGGTTCGGGACGGTGGCGTTCTTGGCCGGGTAGGGCATCGGCAGCCAGGCGGAGTCCAGGTTGTTGGTGACCTGGAAGTCGCCCGGGACCGTCGGGACGCCGAGGTCGCGCAGCCCCTCCGGGGGCGCGAAGGTGCCCTTGAAGTCGGTCGTGGCGGGGCTGCCCAGCTTCCACGCGGCGCCGTCGAACACGTCCAGCGAACCGGTGCGCAGGTAGGCGGTGTCCGCGAGGGTGCTGTCCATCCGGTAGGTGAGCAGCTCGATGTCGCTGGGCTTGGTCAGCGCGGACTCCAGGGTCACCAGCGGGTCGAGGCTGGTGACGCCCCCGGCGCCGGTGCCGGCCGCGGCGCCCTTGGGGCCGGTGTGGATCAGGCCGCCGTCCCAGCGCGGCAGGAACGCCGGTACCAGCAGCGCCAGCGCCAGCGCCAGGACGCCGACGCGCTGGCCGCTGAGGCTGAGCGTGCCGCCCTCGGCGCCGCGCGAGGTGCCGCGGAAGACCCGGCCCCAGCGGGAGACGCGGTCCTGGCCCTCGGCGAAGAGCAGGACCAGGTAGCCGACGGAGGCGAGCCCGAACCAGACCCAGCTGCCCCGGTCGCCCGCCAGTCCGTTACCGACGGAGTAGAGCGCCAGCAGCGGCAGTCCGGCCAGCGCCGAGCGCCGGTAGGTCACCGCGACGGTGTCCACGGCGATGGCGATCAGCCCGACGGAGGTGACCAGGATCAGCCGCAGGCCCGGGTTGGGCGGGGCCGGGATGGCGTACTCCCGGATGTCGTCCAGCCCGTTGCCGAGGACCTGGCCGAGGGTGCGCACCGACTCGGGGCCGGGCAGCATGCCGCCGAAGCGGTTGGTGGCGCTCGCGAAGCCGACCAGCAGCAGGACGAAGAGGACGAGCAGCTGCCCGAGCGGCACCGTCCAGCGGTAGAAGGGCGTCCGGCGCAGGCCCGCGCCGGACCCGGCGACCGCGACGACCACCAGCAGGGCGTAGACGATCCAGCTCTTGCCGGTGAGCAGCGGGGTCAGGCAGAGCGAGGCCAGGGCGGTTGCCAGCGCCGAGTACACGGTCAGTTTGGCCCGGGTGGTCACGCGCCGGCCTCTTCTCGGTAGGGGGAGGACGACCCGGCCGCGTCGGCGGCCTGCCACAGGTCGGGGACGGAGTCACCGGCGCGGACCGGCAGGACCGTCCAGCCGGCCTCGCGCAGCTGGCGGACTCGGGAGCGGAACTCGTCGCCGCCGGTGTCCGGGGCGAGCATCCGCAGGCCGGTCCAGGTGCCGGAGTCGAGCAGGAAGACCACGGCGCCGCCGGTGCGGTTGCGCAGCCGTGCCAGCCGGGCGGTCTGCGCCTCGTCGAGGTCGCCCAGGACGGCGACCAGCAGGCCTTCGCCCGCGGTCCGCAGTGGCTCCTCGGCACGGGAGAGCCCGCCGCCGTCGGAGAGGTCGACCACCGCGAGCGCGTCCAGGATCAGGCCGGAGGCGTCGGCCGCGGTGTTGCCGCCGCCGGCGTCCGGGCCGGGGACGCAGTGGCCGGTGTCGGTGAGCAGCCGGGTCTGGTAGCCGCGCTCCAGGAGGTGCACGGCGACCGAGGCGGCGCAGCCGACCGCCCACTCGAAGGAGGAGGCGGGGCCGCTGCCGCGGTGGCCGGTCTCGCGGGTGTCGAGCAGCACGGTGGCGCGGGCCTTCTGCGGCTGCTCCTCGCGGCGGACCATCAGCTCGCCGTACCGGGCGGTGGACTTCCAGTGCACCCGGCGCAGGTCGTCGCCGTGCCGGTACTCGCGCAGGATGACGTCGTCGTCCCCGGCCAGGGCCAGGGTGCGGGTGCGGCTCTCGCCCTGGCCGACCCACTCGCCGCTGAGCCGCACCTGCGGCAGGGCCTGGACCTGCGGCACCACGGTGAGCACGTCGGAGGCGGAGAACGAGCGGTTCAGCTCGCACATCCCGAACGGGTCGGAGAGCCGCAGCTGGAGCGGCCCGAGCGGGTAGCGGCCGCGCAGGTCGGAGCGGACCCGGTAGGACACCTCGCGGTTGCCGCGCGGCTCGATCCGGTCCAGCACGAACCGCGGGCGCGGCCCGAGCACGTACGGGACCTTGTCCTCCAGCAGCAGCAGGCCGGTCGGCACCCGGGAGACGTTGTCCACCCGCAGGTGGACCCGGGCCTCCTGGCCGGCCACGGCCCGCCGGGGGGAGAGCCGCCGGCCGCTGGCCACCCGGTAGCGGGTGTTGGCCAGCAGCACCGCGGCGGCCAGCGGCAGGGCCGCGAGCAGCACGCCGACGCGCAGCAGCGCGTCCTGGTCCAGCACGTAGGAGCAGACCACCGCGGTGACCCCGGCGGCGAGGAAGGAGCGGCCCCGGGTGGTGAGGCCGCGCAGGCCGGCGCGCAGGCCCGACGGTGCGTCGGACGGCCCCACCTCAGCCCCTCCGGACGGCCGGGCCGCCCTGCGGGCGCGGCAGCGGCAGACGGGCGACGAGGTCGGCCACGATCTGCTCGGACGTGCGGCGGCTGAGCTGGGTCTCGGCGGTCGGCATCAGACGGTGGGCGAGCACCGGGACGGCCAGACGCTGGATGTCGTCCGGGGTGACGTAGTCGCGCCCGTCCAGCGCGGCGGCGGCGCGGGCGGCCCGCACCAGGTGCAGGGTGGCGCGCGGCGAGGCGCCCAGGCGCAGCTCGTGGCTGGTGCGGGTGGCGCCGACCAGGTCGACGGCGTAGCGGCGGACCGGGTCGGCGATGTGGACGGTGCGCACCAGGTCGACCAGCTTGAGGATGTCGGCGGCGTGCGCGACCGGCTGGAGGTCCTCCAGCGGGCTGGCGCCGGCGTGCACGTCGAGCATGGCGAGCTCGGCCTCGGGGCTCGGGTAGCCCATCGAGATCCGGGCCATGAAGCGGTCCCGCTGGGCCTCGGGGAGGGCGTAGGTGCCCTCCATCTCGACCGGGTTCTGGGTGGCCACCACCATGAACGGCGAGGGCAGCTCGTAGCTGGTGCCGTCGATGGTGACCTGGCGCTCCTCCATCGACTCCAGCAGCGCGGACTGGGTCTTCGGCGAGGCGCGGTTGATCTCGTCGCCGACCACGATCTGGGCGAAGATCGCGCCCGGGCGGAACTCGAAGTCGCGCTGGTGCTGGTCGAAGATGTTGGTGCCGGTGACGTCCGAGGGCAGCAGGTCGGGCGTGAACTGGATGCGTCGCACGGTGCAGTCGACGGACCGGGCCAGCGCCTTGGCCAGCATCGTCTTGCCGACGCCGGGCACGTCCTCCAGCAGCAGGTGGCCCTCGGCGAGCAGCACGGTCAGGGCGATCCGGACGGCCTCGGGCTTGCCCTCGATCACGCTCTCGATGTTGGCCCGCACCCGGTCCACGACGGCGGCGAGCTCCGGCAGGCCGACCGGGTGGTGGTAGCCGGGCGTCGGCTGATCGCCTCCCGTACGACCTTCGAGACCGGCCTGATCGTTGTAGCTCGTCACCCGTACGCTCCCTGGCACGCTGCGCCCACCTCACCCCGAGGCCGGCCCCCACCCCTGCTTGACGCGGCCCCTCCAGGAGCGGTTCCGCGCGGGAACCGGTGCCGGGGGACGGCCTGCGGCCTGGCCGCCCCAGGTGGTTCGGGGTCAGACCGGCAGGCGCATTCTCCCCCGGGCGGTGGCCAGAAGTCACCATCCGGCGGGGAAGCGCCGGGGGAAGGGGGAGGGATGCGCCGGGGAGGCGGCACCCGGGTGCGACGGGAACGCCGCGGCGTGGCCCGGACGGCGCTGGCCGGGCCGGCGGCGGTGCCGGGGAGCGGGGACGGGGTCAGGAGATCTCGCGGAGCAGTCCGGTGTGGACGTCGAAGACGAAGCCGCGCACGTCGTCGGTGTGCAGCAGGAACGGCGAGGTGCGCACCCGCTGCATGGACTGCCGGACGTCGCCGTCCAGGTCGACGAAGGCCTCCACCGCCCACTGCGGGCGCTGGCCGACCTCCAGCTCCAGCTCGCGTCGGAAGTCCTCGGTGAGGCCGAGCAGGCCGCAGCCGGTGTGGTGGATCAGTGCGACGGAGCGGGTGCCGAGGGCGCGCTGGCTGATGGTGAGCGAGCGGATGGTGTCGTCGGTCACGACGCCGCCGGCGTTGCGGATGACGTGGGCGTCGCCCAGTTCGAGGCCGAGTGCCGCGAACAGGTCGAGGCGGGCGTCCATGCAGGCGACCACGGCGATCTGCTGGACCGGGCGGGCGTCCATGCCGCCGTCGCGGAAGGTCACCGCGTACTCGCGGTTGGACGCGACGAAACGGTCGATGATGGTCGGGTGGGTGGCGTCGGCAGCGGCGGTCGGCGTGGGCCGGTCGGGAGTCACTGTCATACCGGAGACGTTAGTGCGATTCTCCCGTCCGTGGTGGGGTCAGTGGCTACAGAGCAGGTGGCTGTGATCGAGTGCATATCCACAACCCGACGGCCCTGGAGGTCGTTCCGTCCGGATATGTCCGCCCCGTGCGGGTGCCGGGAGGGCCGGGCCCAGGTACCGGGACGACGGGGCGGGGGTTCCGGGAGGGTCACGGGGGCACTGCCGGGACGGACGGGGCGCGCGAGGCCGCCGCGCGACCCCGGGAGACGGTGTCGGCGGGCCGGCGGGAAGGCCGCGACCTGCGGTGATCCGTACCGCCGCCCGGGTGGTGCGCCGGAGCGGGCCATTGACTGGCGGGGTCCGCGCGATAGAGTTGCGGCGCAGTGGAGCACACCCGCCGGAGCCCGTCAACCGGGCCTTTCCGGCCGGTGCGGCGGCCGACGCGGCCCGTGGCCTCCACCCGCTCCGTGCCACCTGGCGCACCTTCCCCGGTGCCGGGCGGTCACGACCTTCCCCAGAGCGGGCGGGGACCACGGGCCGCGTCCCGGCCCGGGCTGCTCCCCCCAGGCGCCGGTTCCGGTGCGCAGTGGGCCAAAATGGTCGGAGCTCCCGGACATCGGGCTGCTCCGCACCGAGGAAGGGCGCCACCGCGCATGACCACCAATGATCCGGCCCCCAAGCACGTCCCCGTGATGCTGCAGCGGTGCATGGACGCGCTGGCCCCGGCCATCTCCCAGCCGGGGGCCGTGGTGGTGGACGCCACCCTCGGCCTCGGCGGGCACAGCGAGGCCCTGCTGACCCAGTTCCCGGAGGTCCGGCTCGTCGCGGTGGACCGTGACCCGGCGGCGCTGAAGCTCTCCGGCGAGCGGCTCGCCCGGTTCGGCGACCGGGCGACCCTGGTGCACGCCGTCTACGACGAGATCCCCGAGGTGCTGGAGCGCCTCGGCATCCCCGAGGTGCAGGGCGTCCTGTTCGACCTCGGCGTCTCCTCGATGCAGCTGGACGAGGCCGAGCGCGGCTTCGCCTACTCCCAGGACGCCCCGCTCGACATGCGGATGGACCAGACCCGCGGCCTGAGCGCGGCCGAGGTGCTGAACACCTACACCCACGGCCAGCTGGCCCGGATCCTCAAGGTCTACGGCGAGGAGCGGTTCGCCGGGAAGATCGCCTCGGTGATCGTGCGCGAGCGCGAGAAGGAACCGTTCACCACCAGTGCGCGTCTGGTCGATTTGGTGCGCAACGCCATTCCGGCCGCCACCCGCCGCACCGGCGGGAACCCGGCCAAGCGCACCTTCCAGGCGCTGCGGATCGAGGTCAACGGCGAGCTGGAGGTCCTGGACCGGGCGATCCCGGGAGCACTGGACGCCCTGGCGCTGGGCGGTCGGATCGTCGTGATGTCCTACCAGTCGCTGGAGGACCGCCTGGTCAAGCAGTACCTCGCCGCCGGGGCGACCAGCACCGCCCCGCCGGGGCTGCCGTTCGTCCCCGAGGAGCACCAGCCCTGGCTGAAGCTGATCACCCGCGGTGCCGAGCTGGCCACCGAGGAGGAGATCGAGGAGAACCGGCGCGCCGCGCCCGTGCGGCTGCGGGTGGCGGAGAGGATCAGGGACCGAAGCACCACCCGGGGCTGACCAGGCCGGGGCGGTCCGAAGGGCGGAGGAGACAGCGTGGGGCCGGTGGCCGGAGGCGGGGCGGGGGGCGCGGTGCTCCCCGGGCAGGGCGGCAGGGCGCGGATCACGGTCCGCCCCGGGCGGCGCCCGGTACGGGGGCGGACGCCGTTCGCGGTCCTGGTGGTGGTCCTGCTCGCGGCCGGGCTGCTCGGCCTGCTGGCGCTGAACACCGCGCTCAACGAGGGCTCCTTCGAACTCTCCAGGCTCCAGCGGCAGACCACCGTGCTCACCGACGAGCAGCAGGGCCTCCAGCACCAGATCGACCAGAACTCCGCGCCGGACGCGCTGGCGCGCCGGGCCACCGAGCTGGGCATGGTGCCGGCCGGCGGGATGGCCTTCCTGGACGTCCCGAACGGGGGCAAGGTGCTCGGCACGCCCGCTCCGGCGCAGGACGGCCAGCCGGTGAAACGGTCCACCGCGGAGCCGTGGCCGGGGAAGCCGCAGCCCTCGCCGAGCGCCCAGCCGAGCGCCGCCGCGCCGACGGCCCCCGCGGGCGGCGGCGACACCACCGTCCAGATCAACCCCGCCGTCCCCGCGCCGCGGCCGGCGCCGACCGCGACCGGGGGTGCGGGCCGATGAGCAAACGGAACGAGCGGACCGGGCAGGGGGCGTACGACGCGCCCGCCGGGCGCAGCGAGGTGGGGGCATGAGCACGCCACGACAGCCGTCAGGCGGAGGCGGCACCGGCCGCCCCAGGCCCGCCGCCAAGGGCGCCGCGCCGCGCCAGGCCGCGCGCGGCCAGTCCGGCAAGGCGCAGCCCGGCAGGCAGCAGCCCGCCAAACCGCAGCCCGCGCGCTCGCAGCAGCCGCCCAAGGCCCAGCCGGGGAAGGCACCGGCGGCGAAGGCCCAACCTGCGAAGGCCCAGCCCGCGAAGCAGCCGGCCGCGGACCGGGCGGTCCGCAGCCGGCAGGGCGAGGCCCCCCGGACGCCGCAGCAGCGCCGCCCGGCCGCCCGCCCGCCGGTCCACGGCCAGGCGTCCGGCCGGCCGCGCCCGAAATCCCGCCCGCCGCAGCGCCCGCAGTCCAAGGCGATCCGGCTGGCCGATCCGCGCCGCCGGCTCCGGGTGGTCACCGTGGCGCTCTCCCTGGTGTTCTCGGTCTTCGCCGGCCGCCTGGTCCAGCTCCAGCTGCTGGACTCCGACGCGCTCGCCGCCGACGCCAACACCAACCGCTACCTGGACATCCCGATCACCGCCGAACGCGGCTCGATAACGTCCGCCGACGGCGTGGCCCTGGCCACCACCGTCGACGCGTACGACATCACCGCCGACCCGGCGATGTTCACCCCCGGCGCGGCCGGCATCCCGGACGCGCCCGAGCAGGCGGCCGCGCTGCTCGCACCGATCCTCGGCCTGCCCAAGGAGCGGATCGCCGCAGACCTGCACACCCCCAAGAGCCGCTACAAGCGGCTCGCCGCCCAGCAGACCCCGGACGTCAAGAACCAGATCAGCGACCTCAAGTCGACCCTGGAGAAGCAGGCCAACTCCCGCTCCTGCGTGGCCCAGCGGCGCCTGCTGAACAAGCCCGTGGACGAGGGCGGGCGGACCAGGCTGGACAACGAGTGCTTCAACCCGCTGGCCGGGGTCTTCAACCGGGACACCCAGAAGCGGGTCTACCCCTCGGACGGGCTGGCCGCCAACCTGGTCGGCTTCGTCAACGCCGAGGGCGAGGGCGCCGGCGGCCTGGAGTCGCAGTACCAGAAGGTGCTGGCCGGCAAGGAGGGCCACAGCAGCTACGCCCAGTCCGGCGGCCGGCTGGTGCCCACCGCCGGGGGATCGCTGGACCCGGCCGTGCCCGGCACCGACCTGCGGCTGACCATCAACCGGGACATCCAGTGGGCCGCCCAGCGCGCCATCACCGACCAGGTCGCCAACGCCGGGGCGGAGAAGGGCTACGTCGTCGTCCAGGACGTGAAGACCGGCCAGGTGCTGGCGATGGCCACCTCGCCCGGCTTCAACCCCAACGACCTCAGCACGGCCAAGTCCTCCCAGCTCGGGAACGCGGCCCTGCAGGACGCCTACGAGCCCGGCTCCACCGCCAAGCTGATGACCATGGCCGCCGTGCTGGACACCGGCAAGGCCACCTGGGACACCAAGGTCACGGTGCCGGGCCGGCTCCAGCGCGCGGACGTCAACTTCCAGGACGACGTCGACCACGACACCTGGTACCTGACCCTCGCCGGGGTGCTCGCCAAGTCCTCCAACATCGGCACCATCGAGGCCTTCGAGACGCTCGGCGCCGACCAGCCGGAGGCCAACCGGGTGCTCGACGGCTACCTCCACAAGTTCGGCGTCGCCCAGCCCTCGGGCCTCGGCTTCCCCGGCGAGACCGCCGGGAAGCTGAAGAAGCCGGAGGACCTGGTGGCCTCGGAGAAGTACAACATCACCTTCGGCCAGGGCCCGATGACCCTCAACGCCCTGCAGGCCACCTCGGTCTACTCCACCATCGCCAACGGGGGCGTCCGGGTGGCGCCGAGCGTCGTCCAGGGCACCACCTCGCCGGACGGCAAATACACCCCGGCCGCACCCGGGGCGCAGACCCGGGTGGTCAGCGAGCAGACCGCCAAGACCCTCACCGAGATGCTGGAGTCGGTGGTCACCGACGAGCAGGGCACCGGCGGCAAGGCCGCGGTCCCCGGCTACCGGGTGGCCGGCAAGACCGGTACCGCCAACCGGGCGGCGGCGAACGGGAAGGGCTACGACGGCTACACCGCGTCCTTCATCGGCTTCGCGCCCGCCGACGCACCCCGGGTCACCGTCTCCTGCGTGATCCAGAAACCGGTCAACGGCCACTTCGGCGGCCAGCTCTGCGGTCCGGTGTTCAAACAGGTGATGGAGTTCACCCTGAAGACCCTGCAGGTCCCGCCGAGCGGCAGCGAGGCACCCAACCTGCCCGTCGACTGGAAGCCGTGATCGACCATGAGCCACCAGCAGACCGGGCGGGACGACGGCACGGCACGGGCCCGGTTTGGCCCTGGGCACCCTTCGGCGGATAGCCTTCCCGCCGTGCCGAAACCCGATCAAACCACCGTGACTCCGCCCCGGCCCGCCCGGGCCCAGGCCCAGCCGCTCGCCGGGCTGGCCCGTCTGCTCGGCCTCGCGCCGGTCGAGGGGGGCCCGGTCACCGGTGTCACCCACGACTCCCGCGCGGTGCGCCCGGGCGATGTGTACGTGGCCTTCCCGGGCGCCAACCACCACGGCGCGGCCTTCGCGGCCCAGGCCGCGGCGGCGGGCGCGGTGGCGATGCTCACCGACCCCGCCGGCGCCGAGCTGGCGGCCGGCACCGGCCTGCCGCTGCTGGTGGTCGACCGGCCGCGGGCCCGGATGGGCGAGCTGGCCGCCGCCGTCTACGGCCGGCCCTCCGAGCGGCTGCTGATGATCGGGCTGACCGGGACCAACGGCAAGACCACCACCTCCTACCTGGTCGAGGGCGGCCTGCGCGGCGCCGGGCGCAACCCCGGGGTGATCGGCACCGTCGAGATGCGGGTCGGCAGCGAGCGGATCAAGAGCGAGCGGACCACCCCCGAGGCCACCGACCTGCACGCGATCCTCGCCGTGATGGGCGAGGCCGGCGCGGACGCGGTGACCATGGAGGTCTCCAGCCACGCGCTGGTCTTCGGCCGCACCGACGGCGTGGTCTACGACGTCGCGCTGTTCAACAACCTCACCCCCGAGCACCTCGACTTCCACCCGGACATGGAGGACTACTTCCAGGCGAAGGCCCGGCTCTTCCAGCCCGGCAAGTCCCGCCTCGGGGTGGCCAACCTGGACGACCAGTACGGGCGCCGGCTGGTCGCCGAGGCGGAGATCCCGGTCACCTCCTTCTCCGCCACCGGCGCGCCCGAGGCCGACTGGCGGGCGGTCGACGTCCAGCTCGGCCCGGTCGGCTCGACCTTCCGGGTGCTCGGCCCCGACGGCGCCGAGGCCGACGCGGCCGTCCCGCTGCCGGGCCCGTTCAACGTGGCCAACGCGCTGGCCGCGATCACCCTGCTGGTCACCGCCGGACTGCCGCTGGAGCAGGCCGTCGCCGGGATCGCGGCGGTGCCCGGTGTGCCGGGCCGGCTGGAGCGGGTCGACGCCGGACAGCCGTACGTCGCGGTGGTCGACTACGCCCACAAGCCGGACGCCCTGGAGGCCGTCCTCGGCTCGCTGCGCGAGGTCACCAAGGGCCGGCTGCACGTGGTGATCGGCTGCGGCGGGGACCGCGACCCGCACAAGCGCGCCCCGATGGGCGCCATCGCCGCCCGCCTGGCCGACACCGCCCTGCTGACGAGCGACAACCCGCGCAGCGAGGACCCGCTGGCGATCCTCGCCACCATGCTGACCGGCGCCGCCTCGGTGCCGGAGTCCGAGCGCGGCGCCGTCCTGGTGGTGCCCGACCGTGCCGAGGCGATCCACCTCGCGGTGGCGCGCGCCCAGGCCGGGGACACCGTGCTGGTGGCCGGCAAGGGCCACGAGCTCGGCCAGTACGTACGAGACGAGATCCGCCCCTTCGACGACCGGGAGGTGCTGCGCGAATCCATCACGCAGACCACGGCCGCCCGGGGCGACCGAGGAGTAGAGCAGCAGTGATCGCACTGACCCTCGCCGAGGTGGCCGCAGCAGTCGGGGGCACCCTGGACGGCGCCGACCCCGGAACCCAGGTGACCGGTCCGGTCGAGGTCGACTCGCGGAAGGTGCGCCCCGGCGGCCTCTTCGCGGCCTTCGTCGGCGAGCACGTGGACGGCCACGAGTACGCGACCACCGCGGTCGCGGCGGGCGCCGTCGCGGTGCTCGCCTCCCGCCCGGTCGGCGTTCCCGCCGTCCTGGTCGACAGCGTGGTGGACGCGCTCGGCAAGCTGGCCCGCGCCGTGGTCGCCCGGGCCGAGGCCACCACCGTGGTCGCGCTGACCGGCTCGGCCGGCAAGACCAGCACCAAGGACCTGATCGCCCAGCTGCTCCAGCGCCACGGCGAGACCGTCTACCCGCCCGGGTCGCTCAACAACGAGATCGGCCACCCGATGACCGCGCTGCGGGTCGAGGCCGGCACCCGGCACCTGGTGATGGAGATGGGCGCCCGGCACAAGGGCGACATCGAGTACCTCACCTCGATCACCCCGCCCCGGATCGGCCTGGTGCTGAACGTCGGCACCGCGCACGTCGGCGAGTTCGGCTCGAAGGAGGCGATCGCCGAGGCCAAGGGCGAGCTGGTCGAGTCGCTGCCGGCGGACGGTGCGGCGATCCTCAACGCCGACGACCCGCTGGTGCGCGCGATGGCCTCCCGGACGAAGGCGAGGGTGGTCCTCTTCGGGGAGTCGAAGGAGGCCCACGTCCGGGCACAGGATGTTCGCCTGGACTCCACCGGACGGCCATCGTTCACGCTGACCACCCCAGCCGGTTCCGCACCGGTGAACCTGCGCCTGTACGGTGAGCACCACGTCTCGAACGCCCTCGCCGCCGCTGCGGTGGCGGTGGAGCTCGGGATGTCCGTCGACGACACCGCCGAAGCACTGAGCGAGGCGGGTGCGCTGTCCCGCTGGCGCATGGAGGTCGTCGACCGGGCCGATGGTGTCACCGTCGTCAACGACGCCTACAACGCGAACCCCGACTCGATGCGGGCCGCGCTGCGGGCGCTGGTCTCGATGGGGGGCCGCGGCCCGGAGCGCCGCCGGACCTGGGCGGTGCTCGGCGAGATGCGGGAGCTCGGCGAGGAGAGCCTGGCCGAGCACGACGCCATCGGGCGGCTCGCGGTACGGCTGGACGTCACCAAGCTGGTGGCGGTCGGCGGTCGCGAGGCGGCCTGCATGGAACTGGGCGCGAGGAACGAAGGTTCGTGGGGTGAGGAGTCGGTGCTGGTGTCCGACGCGGACGCGGCGGTCGAGCTGCTGCGCAGTCAGCTGCTGCCGGGGGATGTGGTCCTGGTGAAGGCCTCCCGCTCGGTGGGGCTGGAGAAGGTTGCCGAGGCGCTGCTCGCGGACGGTGCGGCCGCCTGATGAAGCAGATCCTCTTCTCCGGCATGATCGGCCTGGTCCTGTCGCTGCTCGGCACCCCGGCCCTGATCAAGCTGCTCGCCAAGCAGGGCTACGGCCAGTACATCCGCGACGACGGCCCCAAGGCGCACCACAGCAAGAAGGGCACGCCCACCATGGGCGGCATCGCCTTCATCCTGGCGACGGTCATCGCCTACTTCGCCACCAAGGCGATAACGGGCGAGACCCCGACCGCCTCCGGGCTGCTGGTGCTCTTCCTGACGGTGGGTCTGGGCCTGGTCGGCTTCCTCGACGACTACATCAAGGTCGTCAAGCGCCGCTCGCTCGGCCTGCGGGCGAAGGCCAAGCTCGTCGGCCAGTCCGCCGTCGCCCTCGTCTTCGCGGGGCTGGCGATGCAGTTCGCCGACGACCGCGGTCTCACCCCGGCCTCCCAGCACCTGTCGTTCGTCCGGGACTTCAAGTGGTCCATCGGGCCGGTGCTGTTCGTGATCTTCGCCTACTTCATGATCGCCGCGATGTCGAACGGCGTGAACCTGACGGACGGTCTGGACGGTCTGGCGACCGGCGCCTCGGTGATGGTCTTCGGCGCCTACACCTTCATCGGCGTCTGGGAGTACGGCCAGAGCTGCGCCTACGCCATCTCGGCCACCGCCAACTGCTACGACGTGCGCGACCCGCTGGACCTCGCGGTGGTCGCCGCCGCCCTGATGGGCTCCTGCTTCGGCTTCCTCTGGTGGAACACCTCGCCCGCCAAGATCTTCATGGGCGACACCGGCTCGCTCGCCCTCGGCGGCGCCCTGGCCGGCCTGGCGATCTGCTCCCGCACCGAGCTGCTGCTCGCGCTGCTCGGCGGCCTCTACGTGGTCATCACCCTCTCGGTGATCATCCAGGTCGGCTCCTTCCGGATGACCGGCAAGCGCGTCTTCAAGATGGCCCCGCTGCAGCACCACTTCGAACTCAAGGGCTGGACCGAGGTCCTGATCGTGGTCCGCTTCTGGATCATCCAGGGCCTCTGCGTGGCCGTCGGCCTCGGCCTCTTCTACGCGGGATGGGTGACCGGATGACCAACCCCGACTGGGCCGCACTGCCGGTCACCGTCGCCGGCCTCGGCGTCTCCGGGATCAGCGCCGCCCGCGTGCTGCACGGCCTCGGCGCCCACGTCACCGTCGTGGACGGCGGTTCGAGCGAGGGCCTGAAGGCCCGCGCCGCCGAGCTGACGGCCCAGGGCATCACCGTGCGCCTCGGCGACGGCGACAGCCTGCCCGAGGGCACCCGGCTGATCGTCACCTCGCCCGGCTGGCCGCCCAGCAGCCCGCTGTTCGCCGCCGCCGACGCGGCCGGCATCGAGGTCTGGGGCGACGTCGAACTCGCCTGGCGGCTGCGCAGGCCGCTGCCGGCCACCGGCGAGCCCGCCCCCTGGCTGGCCGTCACCGGCACCAACGGCAAGACCACCACCGTCCAGATGCTCGCCTCGATCCTCACCGCCGCCGGCCGGCGCACCGCCGCCGTCGGCAACGTCGGGGTCTCGGTGCTGGACGCGGTGCTCGCCGACGAGCCGTACGACGTGCTCGCGGTCGAACTCTCCAGCTACCAGCTGCACTGGGCGCCCTCGCTGCGCCCGTACTCGGCGGCCGTCCTCAACCTGGCGCCGGACCACCTGGACTGGCACGGCTCGATGGAGGCGTACGCCGCCGACAAGGGCCGGATCTACGAGGGCAACGTCGTCGCCTGCGTCTACAACCTGGCCGACCCGGCCACCGAGGCGCTGGTCCGCGAGGCCGACGTCGAGGAGGGGTGCCGGGCGGTCGGCTTCGGCCTCGGGGCGCCCGGCCTGTCGAACTTCGGCGTGGTCGACGGCCTGCTGGTGGACCGCGCCTTCGTGCCGGACCGGGCCAAGAGCGCCGCCGAGCTGGGCTCCGTCGAGGACGTCAACCCGCCGGCGCCGCACAACATCGCCAACGCGCTCGCCGCCGCCGCCCTCGCCCGGGCGTACGGGGTCGACCCCAAGGCCGTCCGCGAGGGCCTCCGGGCCTTCCGCCCGGACGCCCACCGGATCGCCGAGGTCGGCGTGGTCGACGGCGTCACCTACATCGACGACTCCAAGGCCACCAACACCCACGCCGCCGCGGCCTCGCTGGCCGCGTACCGGCCGATCGTCTGGATCGCCGGCGGCCTGGCCAAGGGCGCCACCTTCGACGACCTCGTCCAGGGCGCGGCCGAGCGGCTGCGCGGCGCGGTGCTGATCGGCGAGGACCGCGCGCTGGTCCGGGAGGCCCTGGCGCGACACGCGCCGGATGTCCCGGTCATCGAGGCCGCCGAGGGCCAGACTGGCGCGGTGGCGATGACGGAGGTGGTCCGCGCGGCCGCCTCACTCGCCCGCTCGGGGGACACGGTGCTGCTGGCCCCGGCCTGCGCCTCGATGGACATGTTCACCAACTACGGCGAGCGCGGCGACCTCTTCGCGGCGGCGGTCCGGGGGCTGGCGGGCAGCTGACGGCCCCCGGCCGAGCGGGCCCCGGGGCCGCGGCCGGGAGGCGGGCGGGGCGAGGACGGAGGAGAGCGGGGCGTGGTGGCGGGGCAGGGCAGGGCGGGCGGTACCGGTGCGCCGGAGAAGGGCCCGGCCGATCCGTGGCGGGTGATCTCGGCCACCACGACCGCCTACAAGTCGGCCGGGCCGGTGGCCCGCGTGCAGGCCTTCCGGGCCCGCCTGCGGTACACGCTGGACCGGCCGCTCACGCCCTATCTGCTGATCATCGGCTCGACGCTGCTGCTGGTGGTGCTCGGCCTGCTGATGGTCTTCTCCGCCTCGCAGATCCTCGCCCTGGGCCAGCACCGCTCGGCACAGTTCTACTTCCTCAAACAGCTGGTCGCGGCCATGCTCGGCCTCGTCCTGCTGATCGGCTTCGCGTCCGTCCCGGTCGCGGTGCTGCGGGTGATCGTCTACCCGGTGATGCTCGGGGTGATCGGCGCGCTGGCGCTGGTCGCCATCCCCGGCGTCGGGGTGGAGGTCAACGGCAACCGGAACTGGCTGGACCTGGGCTTCTTCCAGTTCCAGCCGTCCGAGTTCGCCAAACTCGCACTGGTGCTCTGGGGCGCCGACCTGCTCGCCCGCAAGCAGCGCAACGGCACCCTCGACCAGTGGAAGCACCTGCTCGTGCCGCTGGTGCCCGGCGCCCTGCTGCTGCTCGCGATGATCATGCTCGGCGGTGACATGGGCACCTCGATGATCCTGGTGGCCATGCTGTTCGGCCTGCTCTGGATGGTCGGCGCCCCGCTGCGGCTCTTCGTGGCCACCCTCGGCGTCGCCGTCGTGGTGTGCACCGCCCTGGTGGTGACCGTCCCGCACCGGGCCGAACGGCTCTCCTGCATCGGCGTCACCAAGCTCGACCCGGCCGGCGCCTGTTTCCAGGCCCTGCACGGGGTCTACTCGTTCGGGCTCGGCGGTCTCTTCGGCTCCGGACTCGGCGCCGGCGTCGAGAAATGGGGCCAGCTCCCGGAGGCGCACACCGACTTCATCTTCGCCGCGACCGGCGAGGAACTGGGCCTGGTGGGGACGCTGTCGGTGATCGGTCTCTTTGCGGCACTAGGCTACGCGGGTATCCGTGTGGCCATCGGTACGAAGGACCCCTTCGTCAGGTACGCCGCGGGAGCCGCCACCACGTGGATCATGGCGCAGGCCGTGATCAACCTCGGGTCGGCGCTGGGACTGCTGCCCATCGCGGGCGTCCCGCTCCCGCTGTTCTCCTACGGCGGTTCCGCCATGCTGTCGGCCATGTCCGCGATCGGTGTGCTGCTCTGCCTCGCACGCAGCACCTCGGGCGCGAAGGCGGCCCTGGCCGCCCGGAGCAAGAACTCCCGGATCAGGAGACGACTGGCCCGGGTGCTGCCACGACGACGAACCACAGCGCGCCCGGCCCCGGTGCCGGCGCGCAGGGAGCGGTGAATTTCGGTGCATGTCGTACTCGCCGGCGGGGGGACCGCCGGTCACATCGAGCCGGCCCTCGCCCTCGCGGACGCCCTCCGCAGGCACGACCCGTCCATCGGGATCACCGCCCTGGGCACCGAACGCGGCCTGGAGACCCGGCTGGTACCCGAGCGCGGCTACCAGCTGGAGCTGATCCCGGCCGTCCCGCTGCCCCGCAAGCCCACCCCCGAGCTGATCACCGTCCCGGGCCGGCTGCGCGGCACCGTCCGGGCCGCCCAGGAGATCATCGAGCGGGTCAACGCGGACGTGGTGGTCGGCTTCGGCGGCTACGTCGCGATGCCGGCCTACCTGGCCGCCAAGCGGGCCGGCGTGCCGATCGTGGTGCACGAGGCCAACGCCCGGCCCGGCCTGGCCAACAAGATCGGCGCCCGGTACAGCGACTTCGTCGCCGTCTCCACGCCGGACAGCAAGCTGCGCGACTCCCGGTACATCGGCATCCCGCTGCGCCGGACCATCGCGACGCTGGACCGCAACGCGGCCCGCCCGGAGGCCCGGCACTACTTCGGCCTCGACCAGCGCCTGCCCACCCTGCTGGTCTCCGGCGGTTCGCAGGGCGCCCGCCGCCTCAACGAGACCGTCACCGCGATCGCGCCGCGGCTCCAGCAGTACGGCGTGCAGATCCTGCACGCGGTCGGCCCGAAGAACGAGCTGCCGCAGGTGGACGACATCCCCGGGATGCCGCCGTACCGTCCGGTCCCGTACGTCGACCGGATGGACCTCGCGTACGCCGCCGCCGACCTGATGCTCTGCCGGGCCGGTGCCATGACGGTGGCCGAGCTGGCCGCGGTCGGCCTGCCTGCCGCCTTCGTCCCGCTGCCGATCGGCAACGGCGAGCAGCGGCTGAACGCCCAGCCGATGGTCAAGGCCGGCGGCGGCCTGCTGGTCGACGACGCGGAGCTGACCCCGGACTGGGTGCTGCAGAACGTGCTGCCGGTCCTCACGGACCCGCAGAAGCTCTGGGACATGAGCCGGTCCGCCGCCGAGTTCGGCCGCCGGGACGCCGACGAGCTGCTGGTCGGCATGGTGTACGAGGCGATCGAGGCAGCCCGGGGCGGCCGCCGTCGTGGCTGACGGCCGGCTCGCCGACCCCCTGGACGAGGAGCTGGAGGCCGGGGAGTACGCTCCCCGGCTCCGGCTCTCCCGGCGGGGCGTCGTGGTGCTGGGTGCGCTCGGCGCCCTGGTGCTCGGCGGGCTGGCCTGGCTGGTGTTCCTCTCGTCGGTGCTGGACGTGCGCAGCGTCTCGGTGCAGGGCGTGCAGGACGACAAGCTGACGGCCGACCAGGTCCGCGCGGCGATCGGCACGGTCGGCGACGGCCCGCTGGCCCGGGTGGACCTGGCCGGCGTCGAGCGGCGGGTGAAGGCGATCCCGCGGGTGGCCGGGGCCGAGGTCTGGCGCGGCTGGCCGCACACCCTCCAGGTGAAGATCGTCCAGCGCAGGCCGGTCGCCGTCGTCAAGGAGGAGGACGGCCGGTTCACCCAGGTCGACGCGGGGGGCGTGAGCTTCGCCACCGAGTCGGCCGCCCCCGAGGGGGTGCCGGTGGTGGAGTTGCGGCTCGGTCAGCCGGCCCGGGACGCGGATCAGGTGATCTCCCGTTCGCAGCTGGTGCAGGGCGCGGTGACGGTGGCCGCCGGCCTGCCCGAGGAGGTCCGGCAGCGGGCCGGGTCGGTGCTGGTGCACTCCTACGACGACATCCAGTTGCAGCTCAGCGGGGGTGCGACGGTGCGCTGGGGGAGTCCGGAGCAGACCGATCGCAAGGCCCGGGTCCTGGTGGCGCTGCTGCATCAGAAGGGTACGAACTTCGATGTGAGCGCTCCGGAGGCGCCGGCGGTGTCCGGATGATCCGGTAGGTTCTCTGTCTGGGGGAGGGGTTGACGCGGGTTTCGTGTCGGCCCGACCCTTGGTGGTCACCCCGGTTTCATAAGCCGGTTGATGATCACATAGGCTCAAAAGAAAAAGGGAAGCTCGGCGTGTTCGTTGAAACACGTGCCCGGGGCCACCTAGTGTCCTGTGTCACCAGACTGTGCTTCCTGGTGATGTGACGGGGGCACAGGACTAACCCTAAAGGTCAAGTTTAGGGTTGGGGTCGGCGGTCGGCATTTCAGACATTCAGTCAGAAACCAGGCTCCCTACCCATCGACATCCGTCGGAACGGCACCCCACCGGGAGCCGGGCCGACCCGGAAATTCGAGGCGAGAGGCCTTCGACGTGGCAGCACCGCAGAACTACCTCGCAGTCATCAAGGTCGTCGGTATCGGCGGCGGTGGTGTCAACGCCATCAACCGGATGATCGAGGTCGGTCTCAAGGGCGTCGAGTTCATCGCGATCAACACCGATGCGCAGGCCCTCCTGATGAGCGACGCCGACGTCAAGCTCGATGTGGGCCGTGAACTCACCCGGGGCCTCGGCGCCGGCGCCAACCCCGAGGTCGGCCGCAAGGCCGCCGAGGACCACCGCGAGGAGATCGAGGAGGTCCTCAAGGGGGCCGACATGGTCTTCGTGACGGCCGGCGAGGGCGGTGGTACCGGCACGGGCGGCGCGCCGGTCGTCGCCAACATCGCCCGCTCGCTCGGCGCGCTGACCATCGGCGTGGTCACCCGCCCGTTCACCTTCGAGGGCCGCCGCCGGGCGAACCAGGCGGAGGACGGCATCGCCGGCCTGCGCGAAGAGGTCGACACCCTGATCGTGATCCCCAACGACCGGCTGCTGTCCATCTCGGACCGCCAGGTCAGCGTGCTGGACGCGTTCCGCTCCGCCGACCAGGTGCTGCTCTCGGGCGTCCAGGGCATCACCGACCTGATCACCACCCCGGGTCTGATCAACCTCGACTTCGCCGACGTCAAGTCCGTGATGTCGGACGCCGGCTCGGCGCTGATGGGCATCGGTTCGGCCCGCGGGGAGGACCGCGCCAAGGCGGCCGCCGTGATGGCGATCTCCTCGCCGCTGCTGGAGGCCTCGATCGACGGCGCCCGCGGTGTCCTGCTCTCCATCTCCGGCGGCTCCGACCTCGGCCTGTTCGAGATCAACGAGTCCGCCCAGCTGGTCAGCGAGGCCGCGCACCCCGAGGCCAACATCATCTTCGGTGCGGTCATCGACGACGCGCTCGGCGACGAGGTCCGCGTCACCGTGATCGCCGCGGGCTTCGACGGCGGCCAGCCGCCGGCCATCGTCCGCGACCCGGTGGTCAAGGCCGGCCAGACGGCCCCGGCCGCGGCGCCGGCCCCCGCCCCCGAGCGTCCGGCGAGCCGGCCCTCGTACGGGAGCATCGGCTCGGTGACGGCCCGCCCGGAGGGTGAGACGGCCGGCGCGCCGCGCCCGTCCGAGGCCCCGGCCACCGCGACCGCCGCCCCGGTGCCTCCGCAGGTGCAGCCCGCGCGGCAGCCGTTCGTGGAGAGCCCCGCCGAGGAGCTCGACGTCCCGGACTTCCTTAAGTGATCGATCGCACGTCCCGCAACGGTGCTCACTTCGCCTTCACCACCCGGTGGGGCGGGGTGAGCACTTCGCCGTACGGGGAGCTGAACCTCGGCGGCGCGGTGGGGGACGACCCGGCCGCCGTCCGGGAGAACCGGGCGATCGCGGCCCGCTCGCTGGGCCTCGACCCGGCGGACGTGGTCTGGATGAACCAGGTCCACGGCGCGGAGGTCGCCGTGGTCACGGAGCGCCAGCCGGCCGGGGAGGCCCCGGTGGTGGACGCGGTGGTCACCGACCGGCCGCTGGCGCTGGCGGTGCTGACCGCCGACTGCACCCCGGTTCTGCTGGCCGACCCGGCGGCGGGCGTGGCGGGGGCGGCCCACGCGGGCCGGCCCGGGCTCGCCGCGGGCGTGGTGCCGGCGGTGGTCGCGGCCATGGTCGGGCTGGGCGCCGAGCCGGGGCGGATCACCGCCGCGATCGGGCCCGCGGTCTGCGGCCGCTGCTACGAGGTGCCGGCCGCACTGCGCGCCGAGGTCGCCGGGCTGGTGCCGGCCGCGTACGCCGAGACGTCCTGGGGCACTCCGGCCCTGGACCTGCCGGAGGGAGTGGCGGCCCAGCTGGCCGCTGCGGGAGTCACCGAGTTGGTGCGATCATCGGTCTGCACCCTCGAATCTTCCGATCACTACTCCTACCGCCGCGAGCAGCGCACGGGCCGGCTCGCGAGCTACGTCTGGTTGGGCTCTGACATCTCATGACGAACGACATCTACGGACCGTTCCCGGGCAGCCCCGAGTTCCTCGACGCCCTGACGGAGGGCCAGCGGGCCAGGTACGAGCAGCTCGGCACCAACCTCGACGTCGTCGAGCGGCGGATCTCCGACGCCTGTGCGGCGGCCGGGCGGGCGCGTGACGAGGTGAAGCTGGTCGTCGTCACCAAGACGTACCCGGCCGAGGACACCGCGCTGCTGGCCGCGCTGGGCGTCACCGACGTCGCGGAGAACCGCGACCAGGATGCCGCCCCCAAGGCGGAGCTGTGCGGAAACCTTCCGCTGGCCTGGCACTTCGTCGGCCAGCTGCAGACCAACAAGGTCCGCTCGGTGGTCCGGTACGCGAACCACGTGCACTCGGTCGACCGGCTGCGGCTGGTCGGGTCGCTCTCCGCGGCGGTGGGGGCGTCCGGGAGGCCGGAGCTGGGCTGCCTGGTGCAGGTCGCGCTGGAGAAGGAGCACGGCGAGGGCGAGGGCCGGGCCGGGGTCGCCCCGGCGGACGTCGAGGCGCTGGCCGGGGCGATCGCCGACGCGCCCGGGCTGCGGCTGGACGGTGTGATGACCGTCGCCCCGCTCGCCGGACCGCTCGCCGGAGACCCGGCCCGGGCGTTCGGGCGGCTGGCGGAAATCGCAACCGCCGTACGGGCGGCCCATCCGGCTGCCACCATGGTCTCCGCAGGAATGAGCGGCGACCTGGAGCAGGCCGTTGCCGCCGGGGCGACACACGTGCGCGTCGGAACGGCGGTACTCGGAGTGCGGTCACCCCTCGGGTAACGTCACCGGGTAGTAGATCAGACTGCAGGACAAAATAGGACAGAAACTAGCAGCTTTCCAGAGCGCTAGCCAACCGTGGATCGCAGCTCCGCGGCCCCCACCCACGACTTCTGACCGGCCGTCGGCCTGACGGGCGGTCGTGGGCGGACCGCGGAATCCGCAGGCGGGGCCGTACGGCCTGGCCGCCGGTGAGGAGCGGGTCCACCACAAGCGGAGGAGACAGGAGCATGGCCGGCGCAATGCGCAAGATGGCGGTCTACCTCGGCCTCGTGGAGGACGAGACGTACGACGGTCAGGGGTACGACCCCGACGACGACTACGACGCGGACCCCGAGCCGATCCGCACCGGGCGGACGGAGGACATTCCCCGGCCCGCCGCTCCGGCGCCCGCCCCGGTCTCCTCGATCACGCCGCAGCCCGTACCGGCCGCGGTCCCGATCCGGCAGGAGACTCCGAGGATGGCCCCAGTGTCGTCCATCACACCCGAACGCCGCCACAACCTGGAGAAGAGCGCCCCGGTGATCATGCCCAAGGTAGTGAACGAACGAGAGCCCTACCGCATCACCACGCTGCACCCGCGGACCTACAACGAGGCCCGTACCATCGGGGAACAGTTCCGTGGCGGGACGCCGGTGATCATGAATCTGACCGAGATGGACGACACCGACGCGAAGCGCCTCGTAGACTTCGCCGCTGGACTCGTCTTCGGTCTGCACGGCAGTATCGAGCGCGTGACGCAGAAGGTGTTCCTGCTGTCGCCTGCTAACGTCGATGTCACGGCGGAGGACAAGGCTCGGATCGCCGAGGGTGGGTTCTTCAACCAGAGCTGACCCGGCCACGACTTTACGTGTGGATCTGATCGACAGTGAGTTAACGACAGGCAGCAGGGCCCAAGGGCCGGGACGACAGGGGAGAGGGAAGCGCGATGGGGATCGTGTGGGCGGTGCTCTACTACGCGCTGACCGTCTTCCTGGTGTTCCTGCTTGTGCGGCTGGTGATGGACTGGGTGTTCCAGTTCGCGCGTTCGTGGCGGCCCGGCAAGGCCATGGTCCTGGTCCTGGAGGCCACGTACACTGTCACGGATCCGCCGCTCAAGCTTCTTCGGCGGTTCATCCCGCCGTTGCGTCTCGGGGGCGTGGCGCTCGACCTGTCCTTCTTCGTACTGATGATCATTGTGTATGTCCTGATCTCGCTTGTGCGGCCCTAGTCGTAGGTGAGCGATGCGACAGGATGCCGGTGTGCCGACGATCACGTTGAGGTGAAGAGATGCCATTGACCCCCGAGGACGTTCGGAACAAGCAGTTCACGACCGTCCGCCTGCGCGAAGGCTATGACGAGGACGAGGTCGATGCCTTCCTCGACGAGGTCGAGGCGGAGCTGACCCGCCTTCTCCGCGAGAACGAGGACCTGCGCGCCAAGCTGGCCGCCGCGACCCGTGCCGCCGCGCAGAACCAGGCCAACATGCGCAAGGAGCCGCCGCAGGACTCGCGTCCCGGCGCCCCCGTGCCGGCCGCCATATCCGGCCCGCCGGTCCCCGGGCAGCAGCAGGGCCCCGGTCCGCAGCAGATGGGCGGCCCCGGCGGCCCGCAGCAGATGGGCGGCCCGCAGCAGCAGCAGCAGATGGGCAACCAGCCCCTCGGCCTGCCGTCCGGCGCCCCGCAGCTCCCGGCCGGCCCCGGCGGTCCGCAGCAGATGGGCGGCCCGCAGCAGCAGATGAACCAGACCATGGGCGGCCAGCAGCAGCTGGTCCAGCCGATGGGCGGCCAGATGCTCCAGCCCATGGGCGGCCCCGGTGGCCCGCAGCAGATGGGCAACCCGATGGGCCAGGGCATGGGCCAGCAGCAGATGCAGCAGATGGGCGGCCCCATGGGCGGCCCGCAGCAGCAGATGGGCGGCCCGCTCGGCGGCCCGATGCAGCAGCAGCAGGGTCCCGGTGGCGACAGCGCCGCCCGTGTCCTGGCGCTCGCCCAGCAGACCGCCGACCAGGCGATCTCCGAGGCCCGTTCCGAGGCCAACAAGATCGTCGGCGAGGCGCGCAGCCGGGCCGAGGGTCTGGAGCGCGACGCCCGGGCCAAGGCCGACGCCCTGGAGCGGGACGCGCAGGAGAAGCACCGCGTCGCGATGGGCTCGCTGGAGTCCGCGCGTGCCACGCTGGAGCGCAAGGTCGAGGACCTGCGGGCGTTCGAGCGTGAGTACCGCACGCGTCTGAAGTCGTACCTGGAGACCCAGCTGCGCCAGCTGGAGTCGCAGGCGGACGACTCGCTCGCCCCGCCGCGCATCCCGGCCACCGCGTCGCTGCCGCCGGCCGCGTCGTCGATGGCTCCGGCCGGTGCGTCCACGATGGGCAGCGGTGCGCCGAGCTTCGGTGGCAACCAGCCGTCCTTCGGTGGCAACCAGCCGTCGTTCGGCGGGCAGAGCTCCTTCGGCGGCAACTCCGGTGCGCCGAGCTTCGGCGGGCAGGCGTCGGGCGGCAACTCCGGTGCCCCGCAGATGCAGCCGGCCGGGATGACGCAGCCGATGGCCGCCGTCCGTCCGCAGCCTCCGCAGCCGATGCAGCAGGCGCCGGCGCCGATGCGCGGGTTCCTGATCGACGAGGACGGCGACAACTGAGGTTGTAGCCGGGTATTTCGAGGGCGCCCCCTCTGTGACCTCCGGGTCACGGTGGGGGCGCCCTCGTTCGTGCGTGCGGGGCAACGGCGAAGCCGCCGCCACCCCGGGCGGGGTGGCGGCGGCTTCGGTCGTCCGGTCAGGCCTTGCGGAGCTGGAAGGCGAGGCCGAGGCCCTCGTCGGTGAAGGTCTCGGACTCCCAGTCGGCGGCACCGGCGGCGAAGTCGGTGGCCAGGACCTCCTCGGCGACCAGGGGGCCGTGCTCGGCGATGGCCTCCGCGGTCTCCTCGCCGCTGGCGCGCCAGCGCAGGACGATCCGGTCGGCGACGTCCAGGCCGGAGTTCTTCCGGGCCTCCTGGATCTGGCGGATCGCGTCGCGGGCGATGCCCAGGCGCTTGAGCTCCGGGGTGATGGCCAGGTCGAGGGCGACGGTGGCGCCGGACTCGTTGGCGACGGCCCAGCCCTCGCGCGGGGTCTCGGTGATGATCACCTCGTCGGGCGAGAGGGGGATCCGCTCGCCGTCCAGCTCCACCGAGGCGGAGCCGGTGGCCCGCAGGTCGGCGGCGAGGCGGGCGGCGTCGGCGGCGGCGACCGCCTTCGCGACGTCCTGCACGCCCTTGCCGAAGCGCTTGCCCAGCGCGCGGAAGTTGGCCTTGGCGGTGGTGTCGACCAGCGAGCCCCCGACCTCCGCCAGCGACTCCAGGGCGGAGACGTTGAGCTCCTCGGCGATCTGCGCGCGCAGGTCGGCCGGCAGCTCCTCCCAGCCCTGGGCCGCGACCAGCGCCCGGGAGAGCGGCTGACGGGTCTTCACACCGGACTCGGCGCGGGTGGCCCGGCCCAGCTCGACCAGGCGGCGGACCAGCGCCATGTGGCGGGAGAGGTCCGCGTCGATCAGCGCCTCGTCCGCCTCCGGCCAGGTGGCCAGGTGGACCGAGGCCGGGGCGTCCGGGGCGACCGGGACGACCAGGTCCTGCCAGACCTGCTCGGTGATGAACGGGGTGAGCGGGGCCATCAGGCGGGTGACCGTCTCCAGCGCCTCGTGCAGCGTGGCGAGCGCGGCGGCGTCGCCCTGCCAGAAGCGGCGGCGGCCGCGGCGGACGTACCAGTTGGAGAGGTCGTCGACGAAGCCGGAGAGCAGCTTGCCGGCGCGCTGGGTGTCGTACGCCTCGAAGGCCGCGTCGACCTCGCGGACCAGGGTGTTCAGCTCGGAGAGCACCCAGCGGTCCAGCTGCGGGCGGTCGGCCGGGGCCGGGTCGTTCGCCGAGGGGGCCCAGCCGGAGGTGCGGGCGTACAGGGCCTGGAAGGCGACGGTGTTCCAGTAGGTGAGGAGGGTCTTGCGGACCACCTCCTGGATGGTGCCGTGGCCGACCCGGCGGGCCGACCAGGGCGAGCCGCCGGCCGCCATGAACCAGCGGACCGCGTCGGCGCCGTGCTGGTCCATCAGCGGGATCGGCTGCAGGATGTTGCCCAGGTGCTTGGACATCTTGCGGCCGTCCTCGGCCAGGATGTGGCCCAGGCAGACGACGTTCTCGTAGCTGTTCCTGTCGAACACCAGCGTGCCGACGGCCATCAGCGTGTAGAACCAGCCACGGGTCTGGTCGATCGCCTCGGAGATGAACTGCGCCGGGTAGCGCTTCTCGAACAGCTCCTTGTTCTGGTACGGGTAGCCGTACTGGGCGAACGGCATCGAGCCCGAGTCGTACCAGGCGTCGATCACCTCGGGCACCCGGGTGGAGGTGCCGCCGCAGTCGCGGCAGGCGAAGGTGACGTCGTCGATGTACGGGCGGTGCGGGTCGAGGCCGCTCTGGTCGGTGCCGGTCAGCTCGGAGAGCTCGGCCAGCGAGCCGACGCAGGTGAGGTGGCCCTCCTCGCAGCGCCAGATCGGCAGCGGGGTGCCCCAGTAGCGGTTGCGGCTCAGCGCCCAGTCGATGTTGTTGTTCAGCCAGTCGCCGAAGCGGCCGTGCTTGACCGTCTCCGGGAACCAGTTGGTGGCCTCGTTCTCGCGGATCAGCGCGTCCTTGACGGCGGTGGTCCGGATGTACCAGGACGGCTGCGCGTAGTAGAGGAGCGCGGTGTGGCAGCGCCAGCAGTGCGGGTAGCTGTGCTCGTACGGGAGGTGGCGGAAGAGCAGGCCGCGCTCCTTGAGGTCCGCGACCAGGGCCTCGTCGGCCTTCTTGAAGAACTGGCCGCCGACCAGCGGGACCTCGGGGGCGAAGGTGCCGTCGGCCAGCACCGGGTTGACCACCGGCAGGCCGTACTTGCGGCAGGTCGCGAGGTCGTCGGCGCCGAAGGCGGGCGACTGGTGGACGATGCCGGTGCCGTCCTCGGTGGTGACGTAGTCGGCGTTGAGGACGTAGTGCGCGTTCTCGATCTCGACCAGGTCGAACGGGCGGCGGTAGGCCCAGCGCTCCATCTCGGCGCCGGTGAAGGACTGGCCGGTGGGCTCCCAGCCCTCGCCGAGGGCCTTGGCCAGCAGCGGCTCGGCGACGACCAGCCGCTCCTCGCCGTCGGTGGCGACCACGTAGGTCACCTCGGGGTGGACGGCGGCGGCGGTGTTGGAGACCAGGGTCCACGGGGTGGTCGTCCAGACCAGCAGCGCGGCCTGGCCGGCCAGCGGGCCGCTGGTCAGCGGGAACCGGACGAAGACCGAGGGGTCGACCACGGTCTCGTAGCCCTGGGCCAGCTCGTGGTCGGAGAGGCCGGTGCCGCAGCGCGGGCACCAGGGGGCGACGCGGTGGTCCTGGACCAGCAGGCCCTTGTCGAAGATCTGCTTGAGCGACCACCACACGGACTGGACGTAGGACGGGTCCATCGTCCGGTAGGCCTCGTCGAGGTCGACCCAGTACCCCATGCGGGTGGTGAGCTCGGTGAAGGCGTCGGTGTGGCGGGTCACCGAATCGCGGCACTTGGCGTTGAACTCGGCGATGCCGTACGCCTCGATGTCCTGCTTGCCGGAGAAGCCGAGCTCCTTTTCGACGGCCAGCTCCACCGGGAGGCCGTGACAGTCCCAGCCGGCCTTGCGGGCGACGTGGTAGCCCTTCATCGTCCGGTAGCGGGGGAAGACGTCCTTGAAGACGCGGGCCTCGATGTGGTGGGCGCCGGGCATTCCGTTGGCGGTCGGCGGGCCCTCGTAGAAGACCCACTCGGGGCGGCCCTCGGACTGTTCGAGGCTGCGCTGGAAGACCTTGTTGTCCTGCCAGAACGACAGGATCCGGTGCTCCAGGGCGGGCAGGTCGACCTGCGCGGGAACGGGGTTGTAGACCGGGGCCGCGCGCAGCGCGTCGTCGGAAGGGTGGTGGTGGGTGGCGGGTTGGGGGGTCATCGCGGGCGTCTACCTCCGGCGGATGCGTGGACTGGATCCGACGGAGGGACGAGACGGCGAGCCGCCCCGCGGTACCACCCTCCTTGGCCGCGATGCTGCCTGCGGCCCTCTTGTTTGGGCTTGCTGCCGGGTCTAGTGGGCCGCTGCGTGCTGCCTGGGCCGTTCTTCCGGCGGCTCCGGGGTGATCTTCCCGCCGTGCACGCCCCCGGGCTCACACCGTCCCCGGGTCGCTGGTGGCTGCGTACGTCGGTACTCGTCCCATCTGCGCCTTGCAGGCCCAGTGTATCGGCCGCCGCAAGTCGGTTCTTCCCGTCGCGGGGCCCGCGTTCCGCCGGTGCCCCGCCCCTGGCCCGCCGGCGTGCCGACCGCCCCTTCGACCGCCGTCCGACCGTTCTGCGGCCGGTGCCGGAGCGGCTCGTCAGGGTGGTCGGCGAGGTGGTTAGGAGGGGGTGATCTGGGCACAACACTGGTCAGCGCGCGGGGCGGGGCGGCTGTGGCGGCTGCCTGGGTGGGATCATGGCGAGGTGCCGGTATGTCATGTTGTGACCGGTTTTGATGGGGATTATCGTTCCGGCACTGGAGGCCGCCGGGAACCGGCGGCTCAATTCGTTCGTAAATGGGGTCGAAGCCATGGCTGAGAAGGCAACCGGCGCGGGTACCGCCACCAAGCGGGCACGCAAGGCCGTGGCAGGCGAACCAGGGGAGGGGACCGTGACCACTACCGCACGGCACAAGACCAGCAACGACACCACGCTCGTGGCCCCCGGCCGCACCCGCACCCCGGCCGCCGCCGCGGCCCGCGGCGGCGGTGCGGAATCGGTGGACCCGGCCGAGCTTCCGGTCCGCCCGGGCGAGGACCCGTGGACCTCCGAGGAGGTCCACGAGCTGCACGCCGAGCTGATCGGCGAACTGGAGCGGCTGCAGAACGAGATCGACGCCGCCGAGGCCGCCATCACCGGTCTGATGCGTGACTCCAACGACGGAGCCGGCGACGACCAGGTGGACGCCGGTACGAAGAACATCTCGCGGGAGAGCGAGCTGGCCCTCGCCAACAACGCGCGGGACAGCCTCGCCCAGACCGAGCACGCCCTGGTCAGGCTGGAGGGCGTCGGCTTCGGCATCTGCGAGTCCTGCGGCCAGGCCGTCGGAAAGGCCCGCCTCCAGGCCTTCCCCCGGGCGACGCTCTGCGTCCAGTGCAAGGCCAAGCAGGAACGCCGCTGACCGGGACGACGCGGGGGGTCGGGCTTGCCGTACGCTCGACCCCGTAACGTCGCCCGACCGGCCCGTCCCGGCGACCAGCGGCCCACTCTCCCCCCGCCCTCGACCGGGGGGACTCCCATCGGCAGCGGAGCGGATCATCAGTACGCAAGGTTCCCCCCAGACGCGGGACGAAGCCGTCCCCATCCCCGCGGAAGCCGTGGAGGAGGCCGTGGCCGAGCCCGGTGAGGTGACCGCCACCCCGGCGGAGCAGGAGACGCCCAGGGGCCGGCGCCGGATCGGCGTCCTGATGACCGTCGCGCTCGTCGCCTTCCTGATCGACCTGGGCACCAAGCTGCTGGTCGTCGCCAGGCTGGAGAACCACGCGGCGATCAAGGTGGTCGGCGACGTGGTGACCTTCCAGGTGATCCGCAACTCCGGGGCCGCCTTCGGCATGGGGCAGGCGCTGACCATCGTCTTCACGGTGATCGCCGCCTCCGTCATCGTGGTGATCTGGCGGATCGCCCGCCGGCTGTACAGCCTCCCGTGGGCGATCGCGCTCGGGCTGCTGCTCGGCGGCGCCCTGGGCAACCTCACCGACCGGCTGTTCCGTGCGCCGAGCGCCTTCCGCGGCCACGTGGTGGACTTCATCTCCGTCCAGCACTTCGCGGTCTTCAACCTCGCCGACTCGGCGATCGTCTGCGGCGGCATCCTCGTCGTCCTGCTCTCCTTCCGCGGCAGCAACCCGGACGGCACCGTCCACCAGCAGCCGGAGAAGAGCGGGAAGGCCGGCGGCCGGGGCGAGTAGGCCCGGCCGGGGGGAGTGCGGGCCGGGCCGCAGGGGCGAGGGGCGGCGTCCGCGTCCGGCATACTCGTACGGGTGAGTACCGCAGCGCAGATCCGCAGCCTCCCCGTTCCCGACGGCCTGGAGGGCGAGCGCCTCGACGCCGCCCTCGCCCGGATGTTCGGCTTCTCCCGGACGAAGGCCGCCGAACTGGCCGCCGACGGCAAGGTGACGCTCGACGGCGCCGTGGCCGGCAAGTCGGACCGGGTGACCGCCGGCTCCTGGCTGGAGGTCGAGATCCCCGCCCCCGCCGCGCCCGTGCAGATCGTCGCCGAGCACGTCGAGGGCATGCGCATCGTCCACGACGACGAGGACATCGTGCTCGTCGACAAGCCGGTCGGCGTCGCCGCGCACCCCAGCCCCGGCTGGACCGGCCCCACCGTGATCGGCGGCCTGGCCGCGGCCGGCTACCGCATCTCCACCTCGGGCGCCGCCGAGCGCCAGGGCATCGTGCACCGCCTCGACGTCGGCACCTCCGGCCTGATGGTGGTGGCGAAGTCGGAGCGCGCGTACACCGACCTCAAGCGGCAGTTCCACGACCGGGTGACCGAGAAGAAGTACCACACCCTCGTGCAGGGCCACCCGGACCCGATGAGCGGCACCGTCGACGCGCCGATCGGGCGCCACCCCAGCTCGGACTGGAAGTGGGCGGTCACCCGCGACGGCAAGGCGTCCGTCACCCACTACGACCTGATCGAGGCCTACCGGGCCGCCTCGCTGCTGGACATCAAGCTGGAGACCGGGCGCACCCACCAGATCCGGGTCCACATGTCCGCGCTGCGCCACCCCTGCGTGGGCGACCTCACCTACGGCGCCGACCCGACGCTGGCCAAGCGGCTCGGCCTGACCCGGCAGTGGCTGCACGCGGTCTCGCTGGGCTTCGAGCACCCGTCGGACGGCGAGTGGGTGCAGTTCGCCAGCGAGTACCCGGCGGACCTGCGCAAGGCGCTCGACATCATCGCTTCCGAGAGCTGAGAGAACCGGGGACGGGGGAGGAGCAGGATGGGCACGGTCATCAGGGTGGCCGAGGGCGAGGCGGACCTCGCGCTGGTGCACGGCGTCCGGCGCGAGGTGTTCATCGTCGAGCAGGGGATCGCCGAGGAGGAGGAGTGGGACGACCTCGACCCGACCTCGGAGCACCTGCTGGCGGTCGGACCGGCGGGTGAGCCGCTCGGCACCGCCCGGCTGATCCACGGCGAGCAGGCGCTGAAGCTGACCGGCGGGATCGCGGGGCGGGTACTGCTCGGGCGGCTCGCGGTCGTGAAGGCGGCGCGCGGGACGGGGCTGGGCGCCGACCTGGTGCGGGCGGTCGAGGCGGCCGGCCGGGACCGCGGTGCGCGCGAGGTCGAGCTCCACGCGCAGGTGCAGGCACTCGGGTTCTACGAGCGGCTCGGGTACGCGGCGGAGGGGCCGGTCTACGACGACGCGGGGATCCCGCACCGGACGATGACGCGGCTTCTCTAGGACTCCGGACGGTCCGCGCGGACGGTCGGCCGGTGCTCCGGACGCGGGCCGTCCGGGGATTCCCGGCGTCGACGGTCGGGAGCGGATGATGGGTGACGGCGGTGGGGGGGGGTTGGGGGGGCAACCCCCGTGGCCGGCCCGGGGCGGGGGGGGCCGCCCCCGCCCCGCCCGGCCGCAACACGGGGGGGGGGGGGGGGCGGCCGGCCCCGCCCCCCGCGGCCGGTGACAGACCGCGGTGGTATC